>JAEETG010000138.1 GCA_016290255.1 Clostridia bacterium | reverse complement strand
TTTTGAGGGCTTTTAGGGCTCCTTTGTGGTTTGCAAAGTGTAGTGACCTCAAAATCTTTGCTGGATTAACTCCATATGGGCATGCTTTTGAGCATGGTGCATCGTGACAAACCAAACATTTTGCAATGTCGCGGCAAGAAACATTGTGACT
Organism: Clostridia bacterium; assembly: GCA_016290255.1. Lineage (GTDB taxonomy): Bacteria > Bacillota > Clostridia > Christensenellales > UBA1242 > UBA7584. The sequence goes on along the minus strand of JAEETG010000138.1, from coordinate 2,054 downwards.
CATAATTTTTCTATTCCTTTTTTTATTTGGCGATTTATACTTGTATTCTAGCAAATATATAATGAAAAGTCAAAAAAATAAAACCCAAACCGCGTGGTTTGATTTAAGTTTTAAATGGCAAAAAAATTTTAAAAGAGCTTAATTATTTTTGTGAAATTAATCACTATATGTTATAATCAGCACATGGAGGAATTGTGTGTATGAATTTTTTTAAGAAATGTTATTGCAGGTTGTTTCAAACAATGTTTAGGATGATGCTGCCGTTTATGCCATATCGTGAACCAAAAATTTTAAACACAAATGAAGATGTGGCCAAACTTTTTCAAGATAATGGGGTGGAGCGAGTGCTGCTTGTAACCGATGAGGGCATAAGCAAACTTGGGCTCACAAAAAAACTTGAACAAGAACTCAAAAAAAATCAAATAAAATGTGAAGTCTATGACAAAACGGTGCCAAATCCAACAATAGACAACATAGAAGAGGCTCTAGAGCAATACAAAAAAAATGATTGCCAAGCAATCATTGCTTTTGGTGGTGGGTCAAGCATGGATTGCGCCAAAGTTGTTGGTGCAAGAGTTGCAAATCCCAAAAAATCTGTTGAGCAAATGAAAGGGCTATTAAAAGTTCACGGCAAAATGCCGCTTTTGGTTGCTGTTCCAACAACTGCTGGAACAGGAAGTGAAACAACACTGGCTGCCGTTATCACAAATGCAGAAACAAAAGATAAATATGCCATAAACTCATTTCCACTTATTCCAAGATATGCTCTTTTAGATGAAAACTTAACGCTCAAACTCCCACTACACATAACCAGCACAACAGGCATGGATGCTCTCACTCACGCGGTGGAAGCCTATATTGGAAGAAGCACAACAAGAAAAACCAGAAGATGCGCCTTAGAGGCAAGCAAACTCATTTTTGATAACCTTGAAGTTGCATGCAAAGATGGTCAAAATAAGGTTGCAAGAAAAAATATGCTAAGGGCAGCATATCTAGCTGGAGTTGCTTTCACTGAAAGCTATGTTGGTTATGTTCACGCCATTGCACACTCTTTGGGCGGGGAATATCGCGTTCCACACGGCCTTGCCAACGCTGTGATTTTGCCGTATGTGCTTGAGTCGTATGGTAAAAGTGCGGAAAAGAAACTAAAGAAAATGGCAGTGTTTTTGGGATTTGTGGATAAAAATGTTAGTGCAAGTGAGGCGGCAAAAATCTTTATTGAAAGAATAAAACAGATGAATAAAAATTTGGAAATTCCAAACAAAATTGCCGAGATTAAAGAAGAGGACATTCCTCGCCTTGCCAAACACGCCGCAAAGGAAGGAAACCCACTTTATCCTGTTCCAAAAGAAATGAACGCAAAAGAACTGGAAACAATATACAAACAAATCATGAAATAACAACACAAATGCCCGGAGATGTTTTTTAATTGACAATCAAAAAAAGAATATGGTATCATTAATAAAAATATTAATGGGGGATATAAATGGAAAATAATGGGATAAATTTAAAGAAACGTTCTTTAACAACGGCTGTGGCATTTGCTATTGTTGCGTCGTTGTTTTCAATAATATATTCAATTATGGAATTAGTGTGGTGGCTTGGTTCAACTCATTATTTATCTGGAACAACTCAAGTTATTGTTGCTGGAATTTTTGGATTAATTATGCTTGCTGTTGCTGTGGCTCTCTTTGCTTTGCTCATTTGGTTTAGTGTTAAAAGAAAAACGCTCACGAAATATCCAAAGGGCATATTAGTCACAATCACTGTTTTGCTGTTTTTAGTTGTTGCTTGGCTTGGTGTTGCCACTGTAGATTTTGGTGTGAATTTGTTTTTTCTTGTGTTTATTGTGCCTCTTTGTTTTGCTCTTGTTGCGGCGATTATTTTTATTGCGGATGTTGTGAAATATAATATAGCCACAAAAGAAGAAAGACAAAAAGCAAAACAAGCTGCTCAAAAAAGAAAACAAGAAGCTTTTCAAAGAGAGCAAGATGAAAAACTGCAGTCAACAAAAAGAAGACCTTTTTTGCTTGCTGCAACAATTATTGATATAG
>JAEETG010000137.1 GCA_016290255.1 Clostridia bacterium | reverse complement strand
ATCACCTTTCCACCTTTGGCGTATTCAAGATATGACAAAACTTTTTTCCCAGTTTTGGGTTGAGTTTTGTAGCGTTTTTCACCAATTAACAAAGTGCCATCTTCCAAAACAACATCATCTAGTTTTGTTTCCCCCAAAATTTTGCTTTTTCTTTGAATTTTGAAAACAGGTTTTCCATAAACCTCAACTCCAATTTTGCCGTTTTTGTGATATGTTCTAATATAAAGTGGATAGTTTTTGTTGTTCACAAACTTTAGGTCACTTGAGCCATAGTTTACCATTGCATCAAAACCTGCTTGCACATAACTGCTTTCCAAACTGTGTGGGTGACTTTCCAAAACATTCACATCTGCAAGAAGAAGAGCGTTATATAGCGTTGTGCTAACTTGGCACACTCCGCCCCCAAAGCCCTCAACATATTCGTTGTTAACAATTATGTTTGCTTCCCGATAGCCTTTTTCCTCCGTTCTTCTGCCAGTTGTTTGATTGAAAGAATATTCTTTGTTTGGTTCCAAAACAAGCCCATTAAAGGCCTTTAATGCGGTTTCTATGTTATGTTTTCTGTTTTCTCCGCTTTTATTATAATCTGTTTCAAAACAAGACACCAACTGGGTGCGAGCAACAAGATCTTTTTTTGTCACTTTTGGTGTTATTATCTTTGGGGTGATATCTAATGCCACTTTGTTTGTTTTATGCAAATTTTGGCAGATTTTTTGGTATAGTTCCTCTTTATCAACATAACGCCCAAATTCTTCTTTTGTGTATTCAAACTTGTTTGTTTTATTTGGCGTGAACTTGGCCGTTGCGTCAACTGCATTTTTGTTTATTGTGCCAGCAAAATCATCAACCATTTGATTTAACTTTGGAAAAACATAACCACAAGCCTCTTCATAAGAAAACCCCATTGAAACAATTTTTTCAATTAGGTTTACTCTATCTTTGTGGCTTTGCCTAAGGCCCCTTTTTTGAATCAAATTTTCATAATCAACAACTTGCGTGTTTAAACACTTTTCATCACTCCAAGCAATTTGTTTATCATCAAAACTTAAAGTGATTTCAACCTCTTCTTTTTGAGCACTTGCACCAAAAAACAAAACTGAGCAAAAACAAAACATTAAGCACACAAAAATCATAAACTTTTTCATAATGTTATTTTTTGTTTATTTATTCATTTTATACAACAAAAAACCCAGCCATGCTGAGTTTTTGTTAAAAGTTGAAATCATCTTTTTTGTTTTCTTTTTTCTCTTCATAGATTGTTTCATAATCTGCTGTGTGGCCATATTTAACCTCAACGCTCTCTCTGGTTACATTCATCCCAGTTTTGGGCGGAAATGTTCCATCTTCAGGCTCAAATCCAGCCTCACAAGCCGCTTCAGTTAAGTTGTTATCTGGAAAATAGTCAACATACAAAAATGCCACTCCATTTTTGTTTAACTCTCTATTAACAACACTTTTTAGAGCACTGTGAAAATTTTCTTTTTTATCTATGTGTTTATCTTTTATTGCTTGATGAAGCAACATCAAAAGCGATTCGCTAACTTGTTCTGAAATGTTTTTTGCTCCAATGTCTGCTTTATAATCATATCCAAACACCGCTTCCGTCCACCAATTTGCAGCAATTTCCGCTGTTTTATACTCTTTTCCCTTCATGTTTTGGCTCCTTTTTCCGGTTTTATTATATCACAATCAACAAAAATGTCAACATACATTTTTTATGAAAACAACCAGAGTTAAGACTCTGGTTGTTGCTATGATTTACTGTTTTTCTGCATTAATATTTTTTGTTTTAGAAGTATCAATTTTTCTTGCGATGCGGGCATCAATTCAATTTGTTTCCTTGCAAACTCCTCTGTTATGATTGATTGTGTTAATAGGATTAATATTTGCTTTTTTCTAAATTCGGCAATATCAATTTGCGCACTTATTGGAAGATATAAGATTATGCTTGATATCAAAAAGTTGTTTAATCTTTGGAAATCCAAAACTTTGCTTACCAAGAGCTTCTTTCCAACATTTTCATACCAATTGTCTGCAACCTTTTCCATATCTTCCACTGAAATAAATTCAGACTTGTAGTTCTCCAAAAAGTCTAGCATATCTTCTTTTTTCGTAAAAAATTCTTCAAGCTTTTTTCTAGTTAACATGATTGTTTGTGGGATTTCCAAAGCTTTTATTCCTTCAATAATATGAAAAGAACTAAATTTAAACAAGTTTTCTCCGCCAAACAAATTTGCCGGCCTTTTGTCTCTCATCAGTGAAACCCTGTTTCCGTAAACCCCTTTTCCATATATAAACTTTTCAAAAGCATATCCACAAGTGAGCGCATATCCCAAATGATTATTCGCCTGCTCATTTGTAAATGTTTTTGATATCATAATTAAAACACCTCAAACTAATTTAAATCAATTGTAAATCTAGGCTCAGAACTAGATTCATCTCCGTCATATATTGCATCAATCAACAACACGATGTTATTTTTTCCAGCATCAACATCTTCATATTTTGTTGCTGGTTCAATTTCACCATTATATTCCATGGCACATCTAACATAAACTTCCAAAAACTCCTTTGCACGCAAAAAAGCATCTTCAACGCTCACCCCTTCGGTGCAAATGTTGACGTCACTTAATATTATTGTGTAACCCCTGTTTTCAGAATCCTTGTATAACACTGCAGGAAAAACAAATTGTTCCATAAAAACCTCCTATAAACTCAAAGCAATTGTTTGTGAAAAGAACACAAAATTCATTGCAATGCAGATAACATCCAAAACAATCCACAAAATGTTGAATGAAGTTGCCATGGTGTTTAGTTCATTTTTTTCTCGAATAAGCGATGCTGATTTGTGCGCTTTTAAGTTAAAAATTAAACCAACAACACTCAAAAACACGCTAAGCAAGAACACCAAACACAAAATCAAAACAATAGCCAGTCCAGCCTCTCCGCTAATCCCCTTAGGAGAACTTGACCCGCCAGAAAAAAGTTGCCCAAGTGCCCCGAATTGAGTCCAAAAAACCAAGCTGAAAATGAGAGCATGAACAAAAACGCCACATGAGCCAATGTTGAACCAAAAAGCATTCCCCGCATAACGTTCAAGATCTCCTGCTTCTTGTATTTTGTCTATTTTGTTATCTACTGCGTCAAAATACCCCATAATATCTCCTATTTACATTTATTATATATATTTTGTTTATTTTTGGCAAATAAAATAACACTTTTTTACAACATTATTTAACATTTTTTGATAATAAAGCATAAAATGACCATAGTTTTCTTTCTTCTACATAACCAGCTTTTTTGGTTATGTAAAGGAGAATTATATGTGTATTTTTTGTAACAAACCATGTGAATGTGCACCAAACTGCAATCAGTGCATGAAACCATCAACGCCTTGCCCTTGCAGGAAATATCGGTGCTCAATAAATTTGGGGTGTGAAAGTCAAACTCCCAGTTGTGGCTAATCGCCCTCATCAAACTCAATGCTGTCCACTTGCTCTAGTGGCTCTATCGAGTCTACTGCTTTTAACTTTCTTTCGATAGTTCTTGTTTTCTTTGTGGCATCATCAATTGTGTTGCTTGCCTCCAAGAGTTTCTTTTGAGTTTTTAGCAAGAGATCATAGAACTTCGAAAATTCCGATTTAAACAACGACAAAAGTGCCCAAACCTCACTTGACCTCTTTTCAATTGCAAGCGTTCTAAATCCCATTTGAAGGCTATTGAGAAGAGCCGCTAGCGTTGTTGGGCCGCAAACCATGATTCTATAATCTCTTTGAAGAGTTTGAACAAGTGTTGTGTTTTTGATAACCTCAGCATAAAGCCCTTCAATTGGCAAATACATGATGGCAAAATCTGTTGTTGTTGGAACTTTGATATATTTTTGGCTTATGTCTTTGGCATAGGCCTTTATTGTTTTTTCAAGTTCTTTTAGATTTCCCTCAACCAAACCTTGTTTGTTGTTTTCACTGTTTTCAACAAGCCTTTGATAACTTTCAATTGGATATTTGGAGTCTATTGGAAGAAAAACATTTTTTCCATCTTTCCCCGGCATAACAACAACAAAGTCAACGCGTTCGGTGCTGTTTTTATCCAGCATAACCTGAGCCATAAATTGTTCTGGAGAAAGCATTTGTTCCAAAAGGTTTCCAAGTTGCACTTCTCCCCATGTTCCTCTTGTTTTCACATTGCTCAAAACTTTTTTAAGGTCGCCAACATCGCCAGCAAGTGTTTTCATTTCTCCAAGGCCTTTGTAAACTTGCTCCAGCCTTTCACTGACTTGAGTGAAACTTGTGTTAATTCTCTTTTCCAAAGTGCTTTGCAGTTTTTCATCAACTGTCATTCGCATTTCTTCCAGTT
>JAEETG010000136.1 GCA_016290255.1 Clostridia bacterium | reverse complement strand
TTGCGTGATGTGTGATAAGCCATTGCGCAACCGGCAAAACTTTTTGAAACTCTTTTTCCATTTTCTTTTAGGCAGTCAGCAAAGTTTTTATCAACACTTTTGCCAATGGTGCTGTAAATTTCGATTTCAACCGCCCTCTCTGCGCTCGCAGGAATCTTTTCCAAAATTTTTTCTCCAGCAAAAGCCCTTTTTGCGTCAAGCACAATAAGTTCTTGTTCTGTTAAAACACTCACTTCAATTTTTGGATCGCGGCAACCAAAAGGCTCTTTAATTCCCAATTTTTTAAACTCAGAAGAAAAAGCAACCATATCTTGCCCCAATTGCGTTTCAATTTCTTTAAGTTTTTCAAAAAATTTTATTCTATCTTGTCTTGAATATTGCTCAAATTCGTCAATATAGAAAATTTCCCCATTTTCAGTTACAGAATAATTGTATGGACCATTGTCATCCATAAATGTTTTGTCCATGTCATACTTATAAGATACAACCAAATTTAACATAGTCTTTCTCCTTTTACTTTGGTTTTATTATAAACCCAAAATCCCACTTTGTCAATATGCAATTTTTCACCCACATTTCATTTGACCACCATTAACACAATGTGTTAAACTTTGTTTGAGGTGAAAAATGTTTATTTTTTTGTTATCAAGCAGTTTTGAACGAATTGAAAAAAATAATAAAAAAGTTGGCGTCTTAATTTCAGAAAAAAACAATTTTCTAAACAACTTAAAAGAAGCAATAAATAGTTATAATAGCTTTGTGTTTTTGGCTAACGATCCACAAGACTATGAGGGTAACGACAAGAGCGCGAATTTTATGGCAGAAGCTTTTAAAAAACAGTTAAAACCATTTAATGGCATAACCATTTTGGACAACAGAACAAAAAAAGACGCAAAAAGCATTTTAAAAAATGCTGATGTCGTTTTTCTTCAAGGCGGAAAAGTGGGCAAGCAAAACAAGTTTTTATATGAGATTAACTTTAAGGAAAACATAAACAAAAATTCTGTTTTGATTGGAAAAAGTGCTGGGGCCATCAATCTCACAAAAATTTCTTATGATTATCCAGAAGTTGATGAGGAAATTGGAATGAAAAACTGGTATGACGGAATGGGGCTTTGCGATATCACAATCATCCCACATTTTAACCTTGAAAACAAAGGAAATGAATTCTGTTTTGGCTCTTTCAATCTTCTAAACGATTATTACATTCCAGCAAGCAAAAAAACTCCGCTTTATTGTTTGGAACAAGGGAGTTATATAACCATTTCAAACAATGAAACAAAAATATGGGGAAATTGCTATTTGATAGACAAAGAAAAAATAACAAAAATATGCGAAGAAAACGAAACAAAAATTATCAATACATAAAGTAACCGATTTTACCCCCCCCCCCAACAAAAAAGGCTAGAAAAAATCTAGTCTTTTTTTATAAACCAAACATTCCCTTCTTAGAGTCTGCCAAAGCTTCTCCAAAAGCATTGATTTGCTTCTCATAGTCTTTTGTGGCGCTACTGCTTCTTGTTTGGGCATATTTTTCTAATATAATTTTTCCAATGTCACTGCTGCCAAAATTCTTCTCAAACACCTCTTTCTTCTTATCCAATTCTTGAAGCATTTTTGTTCCTGTTTTGTTTGTTATTTCAGCCTCTTTTAAAAGGCCTGAGTGCACATATTTTTCATAAGAATTCAACAGTTGTTTATCTTCACTTATTGCGGGTTTAATGCTTAATATAAATTTAGCAGCCTCCATTCTTGCATCAACTTCTTGTGGATTTAAAAAATAACTCTTATCACTCAACTCTTGCAAAACTTTTGAATATATTTTCTCAGCAAAACTTTTGGGAAGATGATAAATACACTCAGTGAAAATATCATTAAAAAACATCAATTTATATTTTGCCATCGCAGCATCGTTGCCAAAAAAATAATCTTGCATTTCGGCACATTGTTTTGCGTGAGTGAGTTCGTGATAATAATACATGAAAAATTGCCAAACATTTTGACCATATAAATTTTTTGATGAACTTAAAGACTTATTGTTTCTGACAACAATTTTTTTACACCCATCTCCTGGATTAACCGTGGCTCTTGTGATTCCGCCAACAACATCAAGATTGCCTTGAACAACAGAAAACTCTGGTGCTTCCACGCCAATTTGTTTGGACAGAAAATTTATAACAGCTGGAGAAAGAGTGTCTTTTTGAAGTGTGTATTTTAATTCGCTTTTTTCTGCTTTTTTAACAAGATAAAATAATTTTTCTTCATCCATTTTTTCAGGCTCAAAAAGCTCTCTTTGCTTTATTTTATAAAAACTTAAGCCCATAAAAACAGCATAACCTGGGCTGTTTTTAAACTCTCTCCACTCTTTATTCATTTTACCAACAGAAGAAATCACACGCTTTCTTTGCTCCATTTTAATATATGCTTCCAAAATTGCTTTGTCCATACAAAACTCCTTTATCCCAACTTGTTTTCCAACTCTTTTTCCATTATGTTTTTTGCGGCGTCCGCTTTTTTGTTTATTGATTTATATGTTGCGCCATCTTCAATGTCATCAATTTTGTAAACCCCATAGGTGTTAAACTCAACATTTTTTCCTTTGTTGAATTCAATTTGATTTTTTCTTGTTTCTTCAACATCTTTAATTATGTGTTTTATGGCTTCCGTGTGAGTTCCAAGTTTAAAAATACCCGATTCAGAGCCATCACTTTGTTCAAATCGCCACCACAAATCATCTTTGTTTTTAAAAAGAATATAAAAGTGAGTGCTATGATTTTTGTATTCGTTCGTGTCTAAATCATGCTTTTTGATTCTCTCAAAATAAAGTTCGCAGTCATATCCGTTTTTTGTGAACCAATGTTTTGCAAGTTTTGCCGCTTCCGCACAAGTTTCATATTTATATTCCAAGATTTGTTCAACAGTTGAAACAACATGTTTTTCAACGCCTTTCATTGTTTCCAAATGTTCAACACCATCAACATCGAAAAATCCATAGGTTAAAATGCTGTCCATAAACTTTTTAAGTTCTTCTGGGGTTTTGATTTCATCAAATCTTTTTTTAACCTCTTCAGTGTTATATTGTTTTTCGAACAAAGAAGTCACAAAAGAATTTTCCTCTTCCGCAAACTCTTTCATGCTCATTTCTTTTAGGTTTAATCCCCTAAAATATGGCACAAATGTGTGGCTATCCCCAATTTTGTGCTCTGTTTTGATAACCTTGTTTTCGTTTTTGTATTTCCAGTCAATTTTTTGGTTTGTTGGGTCCACAAGAACCCACTTGCCGTCCACAAAACACTCACAAAAAGTGTGGCCGTAATGCATTTCATTGCCCTCAAGGCCATTTATAAATTTGTTTACCCACTCCTTTTGAG
>JAEETG010000135.1 GCA_016290255.1 Clostridia bacterium | reverse complement strand
TGGCATCCTCTTTATGAGGATACAATGTCATTATACTGAAATATATAAGTCAAGTCAACAACTTTTTAAAAAAATTTAAAGATTTTTGCTAATTTTTGCCCAAAAATGCCCTATTTTTCGACACTCTACCGTGTGTGTCACACTTTTTTGGGTGTTTTTTATGCTTTTTTACAACCTTTTAGTGCTCTTTATTATATATTTATATTATATATATAGTATATATAAGCTATTATTCTTTATATCTAAGCACACTTCCAAACGATTTTTCCCACATATTTTTATTTGACCAAATAAGCAAAGTGTGTTAAAATATGGCTATAAAATATTATAGAGGTGAAAATTATGGGAAAAATATTTAACAGCGTATTTAACGAAAGAAACACATATGTTATATCTGTTGAAAATAAAGATGGAACAATGAGTTTTGCTCCTGTTCAATATCTGACAAGAGACAGAACAATGCTCGATAATCCTGCACAATTTTCTAAAACTGGTAAAATAACAGACACACATAACTTATTAACAGGCTCCATTGATTCACTGGACGAATACCATCAAGCAGTTCAAAACATAAAAGATCAAGGAGAAGGTGTTTATAAAGGCAAAAAAATTGTTGATATATCCATTTGCCCTATGGAGAATTTTCTTGCGCAAAGAGAATATCTTCAAATTGATGGAGCAAACTTTAAAGATAAATTATTATTAAAAAAATATGAAATGGATCTTTTAAAAACTGAAAGCAAAATAGAAAAAAAGCAAACAAGAGATTTAATATATTTTACATATAGAGATCTCCAAGAAATTTTTGCAGTTGTTAACAAACAAGAAAAAGTGAGAAATGAAATTCTTGCAAGACAAAACAACAATGAACAAAAAAAGGGGAAACACGCCCCACAAGAAGATGTTATTACTGTTGGCTTGGAAGAACCAGAAAAAGCTTCTGAAAACACAGTTGAAAAAGAAAGCACTACAGACAGAAGACTAAATGACCCATTATATTATCATGATCTTAAGGCCGATTTGGACTCTACAGATAAGAAAACCTCCAAAAAGCCAACTCTTGATGGCGGAATGTCACTATAAATATGATATTGTGAATAAAAAAAGATGGTTTTTTAACCATCTTTTTTATTATTTGTGCAACACATAGTATGTTGTGTAGGAGCCGTCTCTTGCCATTTCAAAACAATACCAGTGCCCGTCAGCAGCAATCGCACCAACATTGCTGTCTGGGTCTCCAAATGCTGGAGCGTGAAGGTTGTAGATCTTTATTTCAAGATAGTTCAAACCTTTGTTTCCATTTTTTGCATACTCAGCATTTAGGTTGCTAACAAGTGTGTTCATATATCCTGGTGTGTCAACCAAAATTGTTGAGTTTGTGATTAATAGGCCATAATCTGTTCCATTTAAAGTTACAGTTTTGTTGCCATAATAATCATATGAAGTTGTACTTAAATTATAGTCTGAGTCTTCAATAATCTTTATTGGATTTGCCTCTTCGTGTTTTCCATCATCTTTTGTTAGGAAGTTCTTGTGAATTAATGCATAACCAAGTTCTTCTGTTCCATTTATGGAAAGTGAACTATCGTTCCATGTGCAGTCAACCAAATAATAGTCATATTTTTCTGTTGTGGTGTTATAGATTCCAACCCTATTCCATGCGTGGCTTTCTCTTCCAGTGTTTGTTGTGCCCATTCCACTCATTTTGTAACATCTAACTCCTGCCATGTTGCAAAGAAGTGAATATGTTTTTGAAATTCCATCACAAACTGCTTGACCACCATCTAAGAACATTCCTTCCATATAAAAGCCTCTAAACCTTTGAACAAGTGGTTCATTTGACCTTGATGACAAGTTGTAGTCATAGTTGTTGTTGTAGCAAACCCAGTCAAAAATTGCAAGTGCTCTTTCTGTTTCGGTCATTGTGCTGTCTATTATTCCAAGCGTTTCATCTGTTCCAACAAGAACATCAACTGCTTTGTTCCATATTTCTTTTGCTTGTGAGTCTCCAACGAAAATTGGATAGTTTCCGCCCTGAACAGCAAGATATAGTTGGTCACTTGTGTAAACATTAACTGTTTTGTTTAGTGCCTTTTGATTTAAAATTGGGAGAGCAACTTTTTCATCAGCTGCTATTTCATCGGCATCAACCGAATAACGCTTATCACTGTTTGCCTCAAGTGTTGAATAGTTTTGCATAACATTATATTTCACTTGAGTCTTGTTTGTGTCGTATCCATTTTTGCCAACGGTTGCTGTTTCTGTTGGTGAACCTGTTACCATGTTTTCAACATAAAGGATTAATCCTGTTGCATCAATGTCTGTTACTGTGAACGATTTTGTGTTTTGTGTTTCGTAATATGTGCTCTTTGCTTCACTCATCATTCTTGACAAATTCTCACTTGTTAATGTGCTTTCAATGTTTTGAATGAAGTGAACTTTTGGAATTCTGTTTGCCATTGCAAAATATGTTAAAGTGTTCAATTCACTTTGAGTGTCGGCACAAAAGTCGAATGTTTCATCTCCAACAAAATTATAGTATGGGTTTTTGATTTTTAGTTTATTTAGACTTGTTTTGTTGAAAGGAACATTTATTGCAATGTATCCATCAGAATATTCTGATGCGTTGTAGAACAAACTGCTTGATTTCACTTGTGCGTGAATGATTTGAATTGCTGTTGCATCCAAACTTTCGTCTGTTGTTATTTTTGGAAGTTTTGATTTTGGAATTGTCACAACATTTGTTGTGCTTTCAAACAACTCATCTGTTCCATATAGGCTAACAATATATTTTGCAGCATTTCCAACTTCGGTTAATGTTACCACCATGCTGGAACTGTTGAAAGTGATTTTTTCATTGTATCTAACGTCCTTTCCACCTTCTTCAACTTGTATTAGCCTTCCATCGTCATCTATCTCAAGTTTGTTAAATTCACCATTTTCGTCATAAACAACATCAACATTTGGAGCATATAATGCTATCGTTTTTGTGTAGGTCTTTTCGGCAGTGAATTCAGAACTTGAAATTATTTCTTCGTGAACTCTGTTTGCTTTAACTTTAACCTTATATACACCAGCATCGGTTAGATATTTTGTTATATCCAGTTCGTAAACAACGGTTTCTTCTGTTGCTTCAACCTCAATTGGTTCCAATGGATCATCCATTGGATCGGTTATTTGAATTGTGTAACTTGTTGCCAAGAACACGTTTTCAAAGCTGACAGACACTTGGTTTGCCTTTGTTATTAACCTAAACTCTTTTGGAGCTAAAAGGTTGCCGTCATTTGCTTTTGTGATGACTGTTGAATATGCTGAATTGTTCCAAATTAGAGAATTCGTGGTTGCCTGAACCTTTATTCTATATTCCCCAACCTCGCTCATATAATTAGAAATATTTATTTTTGTGTTTTTTGTTTGCACAATTTGTTCATATCCATTTTTTTCAAAAGACACATTATAGCCGCTTGCAGAAGCAACGGCCTCCCAACTAAGCACTCCTCCCTTAAGTGTTGTTTTTGGTGTGTCTAACGTGAAAATACACGCTGAAAACATGAACATTGAAAAAAGTGCAATTGCACATAATCCCAAAACATATGTGATTTTTTTCTTCAATAGACTCTTTTCCATGTTCTTAGTATAACATAAAAAACAAAAATTAAAAAATAAAATCAATAACTTTTTTAGAAAAAATAAAAATCCCACAATTTCTGGGGGATTTTTTTGTTAAACTTGTTTTAAAAATAAAAATCCCACAATTTCTTGTGAGATTTTTACCCAAAAACTATTTGTTATGAATTTCAAAAATTATTTAAGAATTTTTGAAACAACACCAGAACCAACTGTTCTTCCACCTTCACGGATAGCAAAACGAAGTCCTTCTTCAATAGCGATTGGTGTGATTAGTTCTACGTTCATTTCAACGTTGTCACCAGGCATAACAATTTCAACACCTGCAGGGAGTTGAATTGTTCCTGTAACGTCTGTTGTTCTAAAGTAGAATTGTGGACGGTATCCTGAAACGAAAGGAGTTGATCTTCCACCTTCTTCCTTCTTCAATACATATACGCTTGCAGTGAATTGGGTGTGAGGTGTGATTGATTTAGGAGCACAAATAACTTGTCCTCTTTGAATGTCCTTTCTTTCAATTCCACGAAGAAGTACACCAATGTTATCTCCAGCTTCAGCTTTGTCAAGAAGCTTTCTGAACATTTCAACACCAGTGATAACTGTAGTTTTTGTTGGACCCATTCCAACGATTTCAACTGTGTCTCCGTTCTTTACAACACCACGTTCTACTCTACCAGTTGCAACGGTTCCACGACCTGTGATTGTGAAAACGTCTTCAACAGGCATCAAGAATGGTTTGTCTGTTGCACGAACAGGGTCTTTGAAGTAGTTGTCGATAGCGTCCATAAGTTCAAAGATGCACTTACTGTCTTCCCCATCAACATTACCTTTTGTTGCAGCTTCCAAAGCTTTTACAGCTGAACCAAAGATAATTGGAGTGTTGTCTCCGTCAAATCCGTATTCAGTTAGAAGGTCGCGTAGTTCCATTTCTACTAGTTCAAGGAGTTCATCCTTATCAGCAGCTGGAAGTTGGTCAACCTTGTTAACGAATACAACGATTGATGGAACACCAACCTGACGAGCAAGCAATATGTGCTCACGGGTTTGTGGCATAACACCATCAGTTGCAGCAACAACCAAGATTGCTCCGTCCATTTGAGCAGCACCAGTAATCATGTTCTTTACGTAGTCTGCGTGTCCTGGACAGTCAACGTGTGCGTAGTGACGCTTTGCAGTTTCATACTCAACGTGACTTGTGTTGATTGTAATTCCTCTTTCTCTTTCCTCTTTTGTGTTGTCAATTGAGGCATAGTCTCTTGCTTGAGCTAAACCCTTTACAGCTAGTGTAGAGGTAATAGCAGCTGTCAATGTTGTTTTACCGTGGTCAACGTGTCCGATTGTACCAAGGTTAAAATGTGGTTTAGTTCTTTCGAATTTAGCTTTTGCCATAATTCTTCTAATCTCCTTATTTTAATTTTTTTGCCAATTACTCGGCCTTAGTGCGTTGCCCAACAATTTTGTCAGCAATAAATTTTGGAACTTCATCATAGTGCGAAAGCTCCATAATGAAGATGCCTCGACCTTGTGTTAAGCTACGCAAGTCTGTTGCGTAACCAAACATCTCGGCAAGAGGTACAACGGCATTAATTGTCTGTTGACCGTTTTTAAGCTCCATGTCGCGAAGTTGTCCACGGCGACGGTTTATGTCTCCCATAACGTCACCAAGATATTCTTCTGGCACTTCAACTTGGACTTTCATCATAGGTTCTAGAAGCACTGGGTTTGCATTTTTTGCGGCTTCCTTGAAAGCCATACTTCCTGCAATCTTAAATGCCATTTCACTAGAGTCTACTTCATGGTAT
>JAEETG010000134.1 GCA_016290255.1 Clostridia bacterium | reverse complement strand
CTCCATATGTTGTTGATGGTTATAAGGGAATGAACAAAAAAGATGAGATATTTTTCTTTAACTTCAGGCCAGACAGAATGAGGCAAATAACAAAAGCCTTTTCAGCATCAAAGTTCACAGATTTTCAAAGAAAATTGGTGCCAATAAAATGTACTTCAATGTGCGTTTATGACATTAGGTTTAAGGGTGTTTTGCCAGTTTTCCCACAACTTAAGATTGGAATGACGCTGTCAAAATATTTAAGCAGTCTTGGGCTAAAACAACTAAAAATTTCTGAAACAACAAAGTATGCGCACGTAACTTATTATTTTAATGGTGGTGTTGAGAAAGCTCCAAGGGGAGAAGATAGAGTTTTGATTGAAAGTGAAAATGTGGAAAACTTTGCAAATTATCCTCAAATGAAAGCCCCAGAAATTGCAAGCGTTGCAGAAAAAGCAATTGTTAGTGAAAAATATGATTTCATTTTGATTAACATTTCAAATGCAGATATGGTTGGCCACACCGGAAACTTTAAAGCAGCAGTCACTGCTCTTGAATATGTTGACAAAGCCTTGGAAAAAATTATCACCGCTGGCCTTGATATGGGATATGTTTGTGTTCTAACAGCTGACCACGGAAACATTGAAGACATGAGGGAAAAAGCTGGTCTATCCACAACTCACACCAAAAATCCTGTTCCATTTTTAATCACAGACAAGGGAGTTAAATATAAAAAGGGTAAGTTTGGTTTGTCATCTTTTGCTCCAACAGTTTGTGAACTTATGAAAATAAAAATTCCAGAAGAAATGGACGCACCATCTCTTTTGAAATAAAAGGATAGAAAATATGTTAAGTTTTATGTTTTTAGATTTTTTCAATGACGCTGTTAATGCTGTGTTTAGAAATATTTCACCAGGGCTTCGTTGTTGTTTGATTCTTGCCTTCTTGGCTCTTTCAGCACTGTTTTTGGCTTTGAGCCTTAACAAGAAAAAAGATAGTGCCGACAAGGAACCAATCAAATATGGTAGGCTTGCTTTGGCAATAGTATGTATGGCCATGGCTGGGCTGTATGCACTAATTTACTAGTCCTTTTATTTTGAAATTTATGGTTTTTGCTTGAAATTGTTAAAATTGTGTGTTATAATTCACACTATAAAACACTTTTGACGGAGGAATTATGTTTAATCCACTATATTTTATGCTTGGTGCAGACCCAACTTTATATCACACACTTGCAATCATTAAAGTTGTTTTAGTTGCTCTTGTTGGTTTGGGCGCTCTTGCAATCATTGTTTTGGTTTTGTGCCAGAAAGGGAACAGTGGCGGCGGAGCTAACGCAATCACTGGCATTCAAGAAACTTACTACTCACAAAACAAAGGAAAAACAGTTGAGGGAAGGCTTAAAAGATGGACTGCTGGAATTGCAATTGCAATGGCTGTTATGACAATTGCATATTTCATTTTGGCATCAATTGTTTCAGGTAATGTGTAATAAAAATAAGGGGACAAAGTTGTCCTCTTTTGCGTTTTAAAGAAAGACTAATTTTTTAGGAGAAAAAATGAACGAAATTTTGGAATACATCAAAAACAATAATTTAGACTACATGGTTCAAGGAGAACTTTCAAAGGCTGTGAGCGATGGATTGGGAATTGAAAATTCTCAAGCTTTTTCAGAAATCACAAATCTCTTGAAAGAGGGAGAACTTGTTTTGTCGGGTGGACAAAAAATTGTTAGCATCGACAAACTTAACCTTCACAAAGGTAAACTCACAGGTCACTCAAGAGGTTTTGCTTTTTGTAAGATTCTTGATGAAGAAATGGATGATGTTTTCATTCCACACACAAAACTAAAAAATGCACTAAATAAAGATGTTGTTCTAATAAAAGTGAACACCCTTCCAGATGGGAGAAGTGAGGGTGAAGTTTTCAAAGTTGTGAAAAGAAATGAAGACAACATCGTTGGAACACTTTTGATTAACAACAAAAACAACAAGTTTGCGTTTGTTAAACCTGATGATGGAAAAAACTTTTCAGATATTTTTGTTAAACTAGACAAGCACTTGAAAGCAAAACACCTAGACAAAGTTGTTGTAAGAATCACCAGCAACGAAGGTGGAAACAAAAACCCAGAAGGCAGAATCGTGGAAGTTTTGGGTGATATGAATCAAAAAGGTGTTGACATTTTGTCTATCATTCGTGAGTTTAACCTCTATGAAGAATTTGGCCATGATGTTATGGAAGAGGCAAGAGCCGTTCCTCAAGAAGTGCGTGACATAGACAGAAATGGAAGAGTTGATTTCACAAACGAACAAATTGTCACAATTGATGGAGTTGACTCAAAAGACTTTGACGACGCAATTGGAATTGAAAAAACTGAAGATGGTTATAGGCTTGGCGTTCACATCGCTGATGTGAGTTATTATGTTAAACCAAACTCAGCTTTAGACAAAGAGGCATATAAGCGTGCAACAAGTGTGTATTTTGTTGACAGAGTTTTGCCAATGATTCCAAAAGAACTTTCAAACGGAATATGTTCTTTAAACCCTGGAGTTGAAAGGTTAACAATGTCAGTTGTGGTTGATTTAGATGACCACGCAAACATAAAATCATACAAAATTTGTCAGGGTATCATAAAATCATCTGCCAGAATGACATATGATGATGTGTATGCAATTTTGTGTGGTGACAGTGAAGTTAGCAAAAAATATGAGTCCCTTGTTCCAAAGTTTAAATTGATGGCAGAACTTCACGCTCTTTTGATGAAAAAGAGAGAAAGAAGAGGGGCGTTAGAGCTTGATGTTCCAGAAGCAAAAATAATTTTAAATGATGCAGGTGCTGTTGTTGATATTCAAAAATATGAAAGAAACACGGCTCACATGCTCATCGAAAGTTTCATGCTCCTTGCAAATGAGATTGTTGCAAAAGGAACTGTTGACAAACATGTTCCAAGCATGTATCGTGTTCATGAACAGCCGGATGGAATGAAGATGGGAGCATTTTTCAAGTTTTGTTCAGGGCTTGGGCTCCATGTCAACGGTCAGCCTGAAACAGTGACACCAAAAGACCTTCAAAATCTTTTGTATGAAATAAAAGATAGGCCATATGAAGAAGTTGTTAACAAAGTTATGCTTCGTTCTCTTCAAAAAGCAAGATATTCAAGCAAAAACTTGGGGCACTTTGGGCTTGCGGCAGAATTTTATTGCCATTTCACATCACCAATAAGGCGTTATCCAGATTTGGTGGTTCACAGAGTTTTGAAAAATCTTGTGCTTAAAACACCTGATGAAAACACCATTGAGCATTATGCCGACTTTATTGCTGATGCAAGTTTGATTTCAAGTGAAAGAGAAAAACTTGCAGAAAGTGCAGAAAGAGCAGTTGATGACTTGAAAAAGGCAGAATTCATGCAAGACAAAATTGGAGAGAGATTTCCTGCCATTGTTAGTGGCGTTAACACCTTTGGTGTTTTTGTTGAACTAGACAACACTGTTGAGGGGCTTTGTGGTGATGAAGATTTGCCAAGAGACACATATGCCTACATCGAAGATCAATATCTTTTGAAAGGTCATGAACACAGTTTCCAACTTGGCCAAAAAGTTTGTGTTGAATGTGTTGGAACAAATCTTCAAAAAAGGCAAGTTAGTTTTAAAATTGTGGAAAGCACAAAAAATGATTAAAAAAACTGAAAAAATGTGTTAAAACGGGGTTTAAAAGCAATTTTTTTTGAAAAAGCTATTGAAAATTAATTAAATAAGTGATATAATAGAAGAGGTAGAAATGGAAAGCATAACTACTAACAAAAAAGCTTACTATAATTACTTTATTTTGAAGAAATATAGTGCGGGAATTTGCTTAAATGGCAGCGAAGTTAAGTCAATTAGAGCAAAAAATGTGAATATTAACGAAAGTTTTGTAACTTTTCGTGATGGTGAGGCTTTTTTGCATAATATGTTCATTAAAACATATGAAAAAAGCAAACACTTTGTTTTGGATGAGAGAAGAACAAGAAAACTCCTTCTTCACAAATCTGAAATCAAAGAATTGTCACAAAAAGTTATGGAAAAAGGGTTAACTGTTGTTCCGCTTGCTATATTTTTTGAAAAAAATTATGCAAAAGTTGAAATTGCACTTGCAAAAGGAAAACTTTTGTATGATAAAAAGGACACAATAAAAAAGCGAGATATTGAAAAAAGTGTTATGCGTGAGCTAAAAAATAGCAAATAAACCTTCACGGGGGCGTGTTGGTTTCGACAGGTGGCTGAGTTTATATTATGCATGTCGCAGGCTCGTCTGCGTTGTTAACGGAAAAACAAAATAAATGCAGAAAGAAATGCAAATGTTTACAACTATGCTGGTGGCACAAGTGCCATGGTTGCATATGCGTAATTTATCCTGGTTAGATATAAAACAAACTGGTTTAAGCAATGTGTGATTGGTTGCAAGTGTTTAAGCCTCAAAATAAACCAATCATCCATAAAGCAAGCGCCCAATGCTTTGTGGAAAACTTTTGGGCTGGTTTCAAAAAGTTTGTTATTTTAGATTTTTGCAAATAACTATTGAAAAATAACTAAACATGTAGTATAATATAGATAAAGTCGTTTGGACATGGGTTCAACTCCCATCGCTTCCACCACGAAAAACAATTTAAGGAGTATATAAAATGATTTGGGATATTTTATTAAACATTTTGGCAATCATTGGAATTGTTGCAGTTAGTGTTGTTTTAGTTTTCTTGATTGCAAGGCTTGTTATTGTTAGCACAGACAAAAACAAAACAAGAGTTGAATTTTCTGAAGAAGAAGATGAAAGCGTAAGTGATTTTGACAATTTTGATGAAGAACCATCAAACAATGTTGGTTTTCAAGAACACACAGTTGATGAAGTGAAATCTTGGGACGAAGTTCAAGCAGGAAAAGAAAAAGAGAAAATTGCAAGTGGTGACGCAAGTGACAACTTGATTTTTGAAGATGAGCAAAACATTTCAAAAATGGAAAAAGATTTCAACAACATGGATGATGCTTTCAATGATGATGAAGAAACAGACTATGAAGTTTCTGATGAAGAAATTGAAAGATTAATCGACAAAATCAATGCAGAAAGTTTGGCTGAATATAGAGAAGGTGTTAGACAAAGTTCTGAAAAAGAAAATGAAGAAGTTGAAATAGAAGAAGAAGCAGAAGACGAAGTTGCTGAGCCTGAAGAAGAAGTTGAAGAAGAATACACAATTGAAAAAGCAAACCTAGAAAGAGAAAGAAAAGAAATTGAAGAAGCTCAAGCTCAAATTGAAGAAGAAAGAGCAAACCTTGAAGCTCAAAAGAAACAACTTGAAGAAGACATGAAGAGATTGGAAGAACTCAAGAACGAACAATCAAATGCTGTTGTTGTTTCAGATGTTGCTTCACTATATTCTGGAGAAACACTATCTCAACTTGAAGCAAGACTTGAAGTTTTGAACGAAAGACTAAAAGAAAACAAGAAAGATTTGCGTGAAAACAAGAAAGAATACAACCCACTTGCAAAAGTTAAGAAAACTCTTGAAAAAGACAAAGCAAAACTAACAAGAAAAGAAGCAATTGTTGCAAGACAAAAAGTTATTTTGTATGGCGTTAACAACTATGTTGACATTGATGAAGAAAAAGCTAAAAAGCTTAATGAAGAACTTGACCTATTGGATGGTTTGAGACTTTCAGTTCAACACTGTGAAGATGTTATGAACGCAAACAAAGATAGATTCCCAATCTTAGAAAAAACAAACAAAATTCTTAAAAAAGTTAATGCAGAAATTTTATCTGATATTGCTGAAGTTGAAAAAGCAATTGAAGAGAAGAAAAAACAAATTGCCTAACTTTAAGTATTCCATAAAAAAGAAACAAAAAATTGTTTCTTTTTTATTTTGTTTTTTTTTCGAATTGTGATATCATTTAGTTATGAGTATAAAAAGTTTTTTTCAAAATATTTTTAAGAAGAAAAAGAAGAAAGAAACCCCGCCACTAAAAACGGGTATTGTTTTCAGTGGGGGCGGAGTGAGGGGCCTTGCGTATATTGGAGTTATGAGAGCCTTGGAAGAAGCGGGAATAGAGTTTGACATGACTGCAGGAACTTCAATTGGCTCTTTTATTGCAGCAATGTATGCGGCTGGAATTCCAATTGACGAAATGGAAAAGAAGGCTCTTTCAATAAAACAAAAAGATTTTCACAACTCTAAGTTTTTCATTTTGCCAAGCAAAACAACAAAGTTTGAAAAAATTGTTGATGAGATGCTTTCTGGAGTTACCTTTGAAAACTTAAAAAAGCCATTATGTGTTGTGGCCGTTGATGTGAAAACAGGAAAAGAAGAGCACATAACAAGTGGAAATCTTGTGAAAGCAATTGCGGGTTCTTGTGCCGTTCCAGGCGTTTTTGAACCTGTGGATTTTGGGGATAAGAGGCTTGTTGACGGCGGACTACTCAACAATATTCCAGCCGATGCACTGAGAGAAATGGGGGCAGACATTGTTATTTCGTTAGACATAAATCCAAACAGGGGTTATGGAACAGACAGCACAAAAATTGTTGATTTACTCAAAGCCTCACTAAGAATACTTATGACATCAAATGCGGTTAATGGATATATTCACTCAGACTATATCATAAAAATAGATTTGAACGACTTTAGTCAGCTTAAAATATCTGACACAAAAGAACTTATAAGGCGTGGATATGAGGCCACTAAAAAAGTTTTGCCAGATATTTTTGAGGCACTAAACAAAGAAGAGGCAGATAGAAACATAAAAAGAGCAAGCAAAAAGTTGTTCGCAATCCGAAAACAAAGCGATAAATTAGAAAAAATGACAAAGAATTTGTCGAGAAAAGAAAAATGGGAGTATGCACAAATTGGGAAAAAAGCAAGAACAAAAGAAGAAAACGCTGAAGATTAAGATAATACTGTTTTTAGTTATATGTGCTATTGTTTTGGTGACCCTACCTTTTAGCGGACTAATTGAAAACAAAATTAATTCAAAACGAACAGAAAACATTGGGGATTTTGCAACCCTTATTGAAAAGGATTGCGTTGTTCATGTGATTGATGTTGGCTGTGCAGACTGCATTGCCTTGGAACTGCCTGACGGCAAAAAAGGCCTTGTTGATGGTGGGGTGTATATAAGCTCAAAAGTAAAATCAACTTATCAGCAAAATTCGGTAAACTATATCAAACAGTATGTTTTTGATGGAAATGAAAACGGAACATTTGACTTTGTTGTGATGACTCACCCAGACGCCGATCACTACAATAACTATGAACTAATATTCGACACATTTCAAATAAATAAGGTGTATCGTCCTCCAGTTTTTTATAACAAAGATGACGATGCTCAAACTCAAAAGGAAATTCAAAGAGCAAAAGATGCTGGGCTTATGGACGGCAGTGAAACAGCTTTTGACGAAAACACTTTCTACACAATAGACACAAAATTGTTTTCAAAATGTTTAGACAAAATGTATTCAGAGCCTGGATGCGAAATTGTGTTCACACTTGCTCCAACAACTGCTGACATTGTGTCTAGCGATGCACTAAAGCCATACACAATAAGGTTCTATGGCCCACGTCACACATGTTATCCAACAAAATCTTATAATAACAACAACTCATTTTCAGCACTTATGACACTTGAATATAAGGGGCACTCAATCATGCTTACTGGCGACACAACAAAGGAAGAGGAAAAAGATGTTATGGATGCGTGTGATCTTCCTGAAGTTGATGTTTTAAAAGTTGCTCACCACGGAAGTAACACAAGTTCAAGTGTTGCATTTCTAAACAAAATAAAGCCAAAATATGCCCTTATTAGCACCAGAACAGACACAAACAAATATAACCTTCCAAAGCAGGAAATCATTGACAGAATCATTTCTTGCGGCGTTAGTGAAGATAATATTCTGCAAACACAAAAGAGCGGAAATTTGGTTTTTGCTATTGATAGTGATGATATGTATATAGGAGCCACAACAGAGGTTGTTGTGAAAACAATCAAATGGTGGTATGTGTGTGCTGGAGTTATTGTTGCAAGCGGAGCCTTTATCTTTGGTGTGAAAATTAAAACAAGCAAACGAAAATAATACACAAATTTTATTGATAAATTAACAAAAAAATGATATTATTAGTGTAAGTGAGGTAAAAATGAAAACAAATATAACATTTATTTGCTTGCTTAACAACTTTAGTAAACATATTGGAAAGCTTTTATGTGAAAAGCTTGATATGTTTTTTGTTGATGTTGAAGATATGATTGATTTTGAACTTGGCGACACAAATCATATCTTGTCTGTTTTGGGCGACAAAGAAGGCAAGAAATATATGAAAGAAACAGAGTCAAAAATTGTGAAAAGAATTGCAAGTTTTGAAAATACTTTGGTATGCATAAATCCCACAACTCTTTTTAGCAACAGAAATTTTGACAAATTAAAGAAAACAAGTTATATTGTTTACCTCCAAATATCACCAAAATATTTGTCTAAGATTGCAGACGAATCAAAAGATATTATAGATGAAAAGATGTTAACTGTTGCGTTCACCGAGAAAGACAAAATGTTTGTTGACAACTCTGATATGATTGTTAACTGCAGCACTTTTAAGGAAAAGAAAGCGGTGAAAAAGGTTATGTCAACAATCAACAAGTTTTTTAAGAAAAGTAAGAAAGAAGAAAAATAATCTTCTTTTTTATTTTTATTTTTTTTTATTATTTGTTATAATTAGAGTAAAGAAAAGGGGAAAAGTATGGAAAAAATAAATGATATTGAAGAAAAGGTGATAAACACCATAAGGAAACTGGCTCTTGATGAAATTGCAGAAGCAAACTCAGGGCACCCAGGAATTGCTCTTGGAATTGCTCCAATGCTTTTTTCTGTTTACAAAAATGCAAAGATAAATCCACAAGACTCACAATGGTTTAATAGAGACAGAATTGTTCTTTCTTGCGGACACGGAAGCAGTGTGTTATATTCAACATTATTTATGTTTGGTTATCATCTTGAACTTGACGATCTAAAAAGTTTTAGAAAACTTGGTTCCATAACTCCAGGTCATCCAGAACACGATGTGACTGATGGTGTTGATGCGTCAACTGGGGCTTTGGGGCAAGGTTTTGCAACAGCTGTTGGAATGGCTCTTGCTGAAAGTCACATAAGAGCAAAGTTTAACAAACAAAACATGCCATTTTGTGATCACAACACATTTGTTCTTTGTGGTGACGGCGACCTCATGGAGGGAATTAGTTATGAGGCAATGAACATTGCTGGAAAGTTTAAGTTAAACAAACTTATTGCTCTTTACGACAGCAACAACATAACAATGACAGATAATTTAGATTTGGTGTCTTGTGAAAACACTCAACAAAGGTTTGAAAGTGCTGGTTGGAATGTTTTAACTGTTTTGGACGGGGAAAACCATAAAGAAATAGAAAAGGCAATAAGAGAGGCAAAGAAAAGCAAAGATAAACCAACACTCATTATTTGCAAAACAGTGATTGGTTACAAAAGCAAACTTGCAGGTCAGGCAAAGTGCCACGGAAAACCATTCACAAAGGAAGAAACCGCTGAAATCTGCAAAACTTTGGGTGTTTCTGATGTTCCATTTAAAATAGACGATGATGTT
Source organism: Clostridia bacterium (assembly GCA_016290255.1). Lineage (GTDB taxonomy): Bacteria > Bacillota > Clostridia > Christensenellales > UBA1242 > UBA7584. The sequence continues at coordinate 2,485 of JAEETG010000134.1, read as the reverse complement.
CAAAATTATTGCAAAAAACTGCAAAAAACAAGTGAGAAAGCATATAACAATTGGTTGAAACTTGAAAAAGAGTATAAACAAAAATATAGAAAAGATTATAAAGTTTTGTTTAATGGCAAAGATGATATGATTGAAAGGATTTCAAAAATATCTTTTGATAAAGATATTGCAACAAGAGATGCTGGCGGAGCCATTTTAAACAAAATTGCCTCAAAAGACAATAACTTGTTTGGGGGCGGAGCCGATGTTGCAAAATCAACAATGGCATATATAACTGAAGGTGGAGATTATTCACCAAAAAACAGAAGTGCCTCAAACATTCCTTATGGAATAAGAGAACACGCAATGTCTGCTATATCTAACGGAATTGCTCTTCATGGCGGGCTTCAAACATTTGCATCAACATTTTTGATTTTTTCAGATTATATGAAATATGGAATTAGGCAAAGTGCACTGATGGATTTGCCTGTTTGGTATATTTTGTCTCACGATAGCATCTATGTTGGAGAAGATGGGCCAAGCCATCAGCCAATTGAACAAGTTGAGGGCTTAAGGATTATTCCAAACTTGTGTGTGATAAGGCCGGCAGATGCAAACGAAACAAAAGAAGCCTTTGTTATGGCTCTCAAGTCACAAAAGCCAACAGCCTTTATTTTGAGCAGGCAAAAACTTCCACTAATCAATTCCAAAAACATTGAAGATGCTCAAAAGGGCGGTTATATTGTTTCCAAGGAAAACAAAAAACTTGATGCAATTTTGATTGCATCTGGAAGTGAAGTTTCACTTTGTTTGGAGGCAAAACAAAAATTGAGTGAAAGTGGCGTTGATGTTAGGGTTGTCAGCATGCCTTGTCAGGAAGAATTTTTAAGGCAAGACAAAGTTTATCAAAACAAAGTTCTTCCAAAAACATGTTTAAGAAGAGTTTGTGTTGATGCGGGAGTTAAAGAGGCTTGGTATAAGTTCACTCAAGGTGGCGGAGTTGTTATTGGCATCAACTCATTTGGTGAAAGTGGAAATGGAAAAGAAGTTGCATCACTCTTTGGACTAACAGCAGAAACAATTGTTAAAAATGTGAAAAAACTAATGAAATAGTTATATTTTTGTAATAAAAGGCACTAAAATAATAGTGTCTTTTTTGTTTAAAACAAAATTAAATGTTCATAATCAAAATATAGAGGTGAAAATGAAACAAGCACTGCAAAGTTTAGATGATGTTAAAAACAGGATTTTGAATTTAAAGGGCAAAGGTGTTGAAATGCAAATCAACCACGGTAGGAAGAAAATAAAAACATATAGTGGTGTTATCGAAAACGCTTATCACTCTGTTTTTGTTGTAAAACTAGACAACGCCTTGGCAAATGAAAAAGTGTCTTATTCATATAGTGATATTTTGTGCGGTGACGTAAAAATTGCAGTTAAGCGCTAAAAATTTATTATATAGTCATATTATTTTTGCACTAACAATATAATTAATGTAGTATATTTTGGAGGGTGCAAAATGGCGTTAGAACCGCAAATTAAAGAAATAGAAGTAAATTATAGCAAAAAAATTGGAGAAAAAAACTTTGGTGTTTCTGTTATGTTAAACACAAATGGAGAGAAAATTGAAAAGGTTTTATACACAAAAAATTTGGTTGAAATCGATAAAGTTATTGTAAATAATGGGAATTTGCAAATTGATGGCATTGTGAATGCAAGTGCTTTAGCAAAACTTGAAAACGGTGAAATTGTTGAACTGAAAGGTAGCACAAATTTTTCTCAAACAGTAAGTAGTCAATTTTTTGTTGAGGGGCTAAAAGTTTTTGTTGAGCCAAAAGTTTTGGGTGTTCAAAACATGATGGTTAATGACAAAAATCTTTCATATGTTCAAGAGATTTTCACAAACATTTTTGCTTGTGAAAAACAAAAGGTCAAATATGTTGAGGGGCTCAATAAGGCAAATCAAAAAATGTGCAACATAAAATATCAAAGCATAACAAACTATCAAACTGAAAATTTTGAAATAGGCACAGAAATAGATTTGCCAACATCGATTTCCAAAATTCTTGCTTGCGACAGTTTTGTGAACGCAAAAGAAAGCGTATGTCAAAAAGATATTGTGAGCATTGATGGAGAAATTTACACAAATGTTGTTTATCTCACAAACGATGAAAATCCGAAACTAAAAAATCAAAGTTATGTTTCAGATTTTCATCAAGAGTGTTTGATTCCTGGCGTTGATGAAAACCAAATTGCAACTGCATTTTTAAATACTGTTTCAAATGACTATAATGTTGTTGGAGAAATGAACAACAAGGGAATGCTTGAACTCAAAAACAAAGTTAGTGCCAACATAACAACAAGAGGCAATTTTGAGGTGGAAAGTGTTTTGGATGCTTTTTGCCCAATAAAAGAACTAAACTTAGAATATTCCAGTTTTCAAAACGAACAAATTATGTTCAAAAAACATTATGTTGAAAAAATTGACGGAAGTTACGTTTTAGAT
>JAEETG010000133.1 GCA_016290255.1 Clostridia bacterium | reverse complement strand
GTTTGGAAGTATCCCATCTTTTTTGATTGTTTCAAACTTTTTCTTTTCAATTGGCTCTAAGACAAGTTCCCCATTTAGGAACAAAACAAGTTCTTTTAGTGTGGAAACTCCAAAAACATCAATTCCGTCAATAAAACTTGCTTCGTTTGCGTTTTCTTTTGGAACAACAACTTTTTTGTGCCCCAAACTTCTTGCAGTGATTAGCGCTGGCAAAACTCCATTGATTTTTCGGATTGAACCATCTAATGATAGTTCTCCCAAAAAAGAATAGTCATTTAGGTTCATGCAAACAATTTCTTCTGTGCAGCAAAGAAGAGCAACAGCGATTGGCAAATCATACATTGGCCCCTCTTTTTTCACATCGGCGGGTGCAAGGTTCACGGTCACTTTGTTCATTGGGAATTTATAGTTGCTGTTTTTGATTGCACTGTGAATTCGCTCTTTGCTCTCTTTGATTGTGGCATCTGGAAGACCAACGGTTTCAAACTTTGGCAAACCTTTGTTCAAATCTGCCTCAACTCGAACTTCATAGCCTTTGATTCCAAAAAGGCCAATGCTTTTGATTTTTGCTAACATAATTTCACCTTCTTTGTTTTAATATAACACAATAAAAAACAAAAAGCAAGCATATTTTAGAAAATTTGTTCGAATTTTCTATTTTCGCCCTACTTGAAGCAAAAACGCCATTGCAGCGTGATGAACTATGCGTAAAACACTTTTGCATAGTAGTTGCATAATATTTGCATAGCACCTAAATTATTGGTGTGTTATCCCCTAAAGTTTTCCAAAAAATGGGTATTGACTTTTTTGCCGTGTTGTGCTATAATCTAAATCGCCAAAATATGAATAAAAGTTATTTAAAGAATAACTAAGGAGTGAAAAATGGAAGAACAAAAAATTGATGAATCAAAAATTTTATCTTATGAAGAAGAGAAAAAAATAAAAGACCAAAACAATGAAATTAAAGATCATATTCATGCTATGCAGGTTTGGAATGATGACATAAAAGAACAAACATTGCCCATCGCGGGAATTGTTGCTTTGGGAGGTGGCATCACTCATGCGGTTAGCTGGTTATATAAACACCTCAAGCTTAATTCTCAAGCACGCTCTGATTACATTAACAGCCTGCCACAAAATCCAGATCAAGAAGCAACACTGCAAGCAACAAAAGAAGCTTTGCAAAACACCTATGGAATTGACACAACAGGGCTAACATATTCAAACATTGTTGGCAAAGTGAAAGATATTTTTGACGGTTGCTACACAACTGTTAAGGGTTCTTTTGGAAATTCTGAAACCATTATTAAAGATGGCTTTCAAAACTTTTATGTTGATGCCAGAAATTATTATCGCCACGGCGATGTAAACAGTGTTTTTGGGCAAAACATGGACTCTGTTGAAACGGTTTTGGACTCATATCCAGCAATTGATGCAATGTCTTCATATGTTCAAACACTACCATACCCTACCATTGTTGCACTCTTGATGACTGGAGTTTTTGTGGGACCATCTGTTGTGAGACATTTTAAAATAAAATCACTAAACAAAAAAATTGCTGAAAACGAGAAACAATTGTTGGAAAGCGAAGAAATCAAAAAACAAATTGCAGAAAGAAAACGCCTTGAAAAAGAAAAAGAAAAAGAAAAAGAAGAAAAAACTAAAACACAAAATACTTCTGCCGTTTCAAATGAATATATAAGATAGGAGTGAAAAATGGAAAAGAAAGAAGAAAAGGTGCAAAAATATTTAGATGAAATATCTGAAAAATTTGAAGTTTTATATGGCGTTAGTTTGGAAGAAGCAAAACTTTCAAAACAGCCAAGCCTTTTAGATCAGGCTAAAGAAGAACAGAAAGAAACCAATCAAATGTTAAAAGACCTTAAAATTGCTTTTGTTTGTGAAAACACTGAAATTGAAAACAAAGAAATATTACCAATTCTTGGGACACTACAAAAAAACTTTAGATGGAATTTTATGAAATATGAATACGCCGTTATTAAAACTGGATGCCAACCATACATAAAAGACACTGAAAAGCAAAAAGAAAAATTTGATGGTTATTTTGAGTCCTTAAAGGAAATTGGAAAAAGGATTGACTCAAAGCAAAAAGTTTTAAAAACCGCTAAAAACGAAAAGCCAGCTGAAAGATAAAAAAGAAAAAGGACCATTTGGCCCTTTCTTTTTTTATTATTTGCGGTTTCTCTTTCTTGCTGCTTCGCTCTTTTTCTTGCGTTGAACACTTGGTTTTTCATACGCTTCTTTTTTACGAAGGTCGCCGATGATACCGTCTTTTTGACATTTGCGTTTAAAACGCTTCAATGCGCTTTCAATGCTTTCGTCTTTTCCAACAACAACCATTGTCATATCTTCTCACCACCTTCCATTTTCAATTTCTATTATATTATCACAGTGAAAAAGTTATGTCAACACTTTTTTGCGTTTTTTGGCTGTTTTATTGAATTTTTAGCCACTTATGCAACAATTTTTGTGCCCAAATCTTGTCCGCCCAAAATGTGAATGTGAAGATGCTGAACAACTTGATGTGCGTTCTCACCTTGGTTGATGATGATTCTGTATCCGCCCTCAAGCCCTAGTTTTGGCACAAGAGTTGGAAGAGTTTCAAAAATTCTTTTCACAGCATCCATGTTGTCGGTTGCTCCCTCAAGGCGAGCATAATGCTCTTTTGGTATTGCAAGATAATGCAATTTTGCCTCTGGGTTGATGTCTTTTATCACAAAGAAAAAGTCATCTTCATATAGTTTTTCACTTGGGATTTCTCCCTTTGATATTTTACAAAATATGCAATTTTCCATATTTATTCTCCTATAATTTTTTTATATTCTTCATAAAGTTTTTCATCATATTGAACTTTTCTAATTTCTTTTGCTGGAACTCCAACCACAACAACGCCTTCTGGAACATCTTTTGTGACAACGCTTCCTGCCCCAACAATGCTGTTCTTGCCAACCCTAACGCCTGGCAAAATGGTTGCACCTGTTCCAATCCAAACATTATCTTCTATTGTTATTTTTTTGCACAAAGCCATTCTTCTCACTCGTGGATCATCTGGATGAGTTGCTGAAATGAGCCTAACATGTGGAGCAAGCAAAACATTATCACCAATTTCAATTGTTCCCCCATCAATAAATGTTGAATTTGTGTTGATAAAGCAATTCTTTCCAATTTTGATGAAACCAAATTCGGCATAAAAAGGCTGTAAGATTTCTGTGCCAACCCCCATACCCAAAGTGAAAGGAAAGGTTTTTGTCTCTTTTTGAGTGGTGTTTTTTAGCGAAGAATAACTGTGCCTATTTTTGTCTATTTCTTGATCACAAGTGTAATAATACTCGCCTGAAAGCATTTTTTCTAATTCTGTTTTCAAATCAAACCTCCACATTTAGCACTTTTGAATAAATTCGCCCAAAAGCCCATCTTCCCAAAGACCAACAATTTTTACTGCAACCATGTCGTTTGGCTTTAGGTCACCTTTTTTGACATAAACTTTTGAAAAGTTTTGGCTGTGGCCAACCAAATATCCATTTACTTCTTGTTCCAATAATACTTCGTGATATAGCCCCATTTGTGAAGATAAAAACTTTTGATGAAGTTCATTTTTAAGGCGTGTTACTCTTTCAATTCTTTCTTTCACAATTTCGCCATCAATCATCTTAAATCTTGCTGCAGCTGTTCCATCACGCTTTGAATATGGAAAAATGTGCATGTCGGCAAATTCGGCTTTCTTCACTGTTTCAAGTGTTTCTTTGAAATCTTCTTCCGTTTCTGTTGGGAAGCCAACAATAAGATCAGTGGTGATTGCGCAATTTGGAAATGCCTTTTTAATCATGAACACTTTGTCTAAAAATTCTTCTTTAGTGTATTTCCTGTTCATATCTTTAAGTGTTTTGTTTGCTCCGCTTTGCATACTTAAATGAAAGTGTGGGCAAAAGTTTGGCATGTTTTTGAGTGCTTCCAAAAAGTCTTTTGTGATGATTTTTGCTTCCATTGAACTAAAACGAATTCTGGCCCTAATGGTTTTTAGTGATTCCACAAGTGAAATTATGTCACAGTTTAGGTCTTCTCCCCAAGAAGAAACATCAATTCCTGTTATCACAATTTCTTTGCTTTCTTTTGCCATGTTGAACGCTTCAACAACAATGGACTCTAAGTTCCTGCTTCTGCTTCTTCCACGCAAATATGGAATTAAGCAATATGAGCAAAAGTTGTTGCAACCATCTTGAATTTTTAGGTAACTTCTTGTTCTGTGCTTTTTTGGTGAAGTCATTTCTTCATAGTCATATGGCGCATCAATAACATAACAAGCCTTTTGGTCTAACATATCAAGTAGCCACTCTTTTCCGCTTGTTCCAACAATTGACATAACTCCATCTTTGCCATCAAAATTTTTTGGATTGTGTTGGCTTGCGCAACCGCAAACCATAATTTTTGCGTTTGGACATTCTTTTTTTATTTTAGAAATCATTTGCCTAGATTTGCGTTCTGCTTCGTTTGTGACGGCACACGTGGAAAGAAACACGATGTCAACGCTTTCGTCCAAATTTGGGGCAATTTCGTGCCCTCTTTCCCTCAAACTTTGTGCAAGGCTATCCGCCTCATATTGGTTAACCTTGCAACCAAGTGTTAAAAATGCTATTTTCATATCTTTTTAAACTGATCTAGTTTAAACATAACAATGCTCGCAATCACTAGACCAGCCGTTTCTCCTCTTAATATATTTTCTCCCAAGCTTATCTCTTTTGCTCCACTCTCCAAAAGCTTTTTGGCTTCATCTTCACTAAAGCCACCCTCAGAGCCAACAACAAGAGCAATCTTGTCTGTTTCTTTTAAATCGCAGATTGCGTCTTTTGCTGGCACTTTGCTGTTTTCATATGCAAAAATTATTTTGTCATAATCCTTTAAAATTTTGAGCATCTCAGAAAATGACACAACATCGCAAATCTTCATTGGTGCCTTTCTTCCACTTTGCTTGCACGCTTCTTGCGAAATCTTTTGGAAACGCTCTGTTTTTTTGCTGTCTATTTTTGCAACAACAAATTGGCTTAGAAATGGCACAAAAGTTTTCACATTAAGTTCTGTTGCTTTTTGGATTGCATATTCCATGTGCTCCCCTTTCATGCTGGCTTGAAAAAGTGTTATGTTTGGGGCTGTGTCACAAATTTTTTCTTTTGACAAAATTTTGCACACTGTTTTTGCTTTATCTATGGATTCAATTTCACAAACAAAGTTAAACTCATTTGAACTTATCAAAACTTCATCATTAGGTTTCGCTCTCAAAACCTTTGTTAGATGCAAATGCTCGTTGCCGGTGATGTTGATCTTATCATCTTTTATGTTTGTTTTTTCAACAAAAAATCTACGTGCCATTATCTTTTTCCTTTTATGGAAATGATTATATCAAAAACCATGCAGAAAAGCAACAAAAAAAGAAAACTCTGTTTCAAAGCTTTCTTTATCTTGACCTTTCTTTTTCAGCCTCATCAAGCATTTGCTTATCAATTTTGGCTTGTTCCTTTGTTGCAAGGGCTGCAATTCCAGAAGCAACAGCACCACCAAGAGCGCCACAAGCAGCAGTAATTGCTGGCATAATTGCTTCAGCACCGTGTGCAACAACTTCATATTCCCCAACAATCACTCCGCCAATCATTGAGCCAACAACTGTTGTTAAAATAACTTTTTTTGAATTCATTCGTTTAGATATTTCTTTACTCTTTTCAGATCTTGCTCTAAATTCATCCAATATTTCTTCATATTCTTTGTTTTGCTCGTTTGTTTCCATTTTATGTTCACTTCCTTTTCATTTTGCATTATAAGCCATTTTGTTTTGGTTGTCAATACCAAAAAAAGTGCTTTTCAGCACTTTTTTGAAATTTGTTATAGTTTTTTAAGTTTGTCTTGGTATTTTTGATACTCACTGTAATCCTTTTGCTGGAACTCTTCTGCAAAAGCTCTGATTTTTGATATGAGTTTTTTGTCATTAACTGTTGGAAGTTCAACATTAACTTTGATGAACATATCTCCTTTGCCCATTCTGTTTAGGTGTTTTATTCCTTTGCCTTTAAGTTTTAGAATAGTTCCTGTTTGAGTGTTTGCTGGGATTGTGAGTTCAAGTTTTCCTTCCAAACTTGGAATAATCATTTTTCCACCCAAAATTGCTGTTGCAAATGGCACAGGAAGTTCAAGGTGAACATCAAAACCATCACGCTCTAGCATTGAGTGAGGCAAAACTTTAACCAAAACTTGAAGATCACCACTTGGACCACCACGAACACCAGCATCGCCATAACCATGAAGAGTCATGATCTGCCCGTCATCTATTCCCGCAGGAATATTTATTGTGATTGGGCTTGAGGCTCTTATACTACCTTTGCCAGAACAAGCCTCACATTTTTCTTTGATTATCTTTCCTGTTCCGCCACATTTTTGACATGTGCCAACATTGACCATTCTTCCAAAAATTGTGTCTTGGGCATAGCGGACTTGTCCGCTTCCTCCACAATCAGAACATGTTTGATAAGCAGAACCTGATTTGGCTCCAGTTCCGTTACATTTTGAACATGTTTGGTTTCTAACTAGGTTTATGGTTTTCTTCACACCAAAACACGCTTCTTCAAAAGTAAGTGTGATTGATGTTGTGAGTGTGCTGCCTTGAGAAGATTGTGACCTGCCTGTTCCGCCCCCAAAACCAGAGGAAAACATGTTAAATATGTCATCAAAGCCACCAAAGTTGCCAAATCCAGAAAAGCCTCCTTGTGATGAACCTGCGCCCGCACCCCCAAAGAAATCTTTTGGGTCAGCACTTCCATATTGGTCATAATTTGCCTTTTTCTGGCTGTCGCCCAAAATCTCATAGGCTTCATTTATTTCTTTAAACTTTGCGGCAGCTTCTTCATTGTTTGGGTTTAGGTCTGGGTGATATTTTTTTGCAAGTTTACGGTATGCAGACTTAATTTCATCTGCACTTGCGTTTTTGTCTACTCCCAATGTTTCATAATAATTTTTTGCCACCTCTTGTTATCTCCTAATTTTATTTTGCATCTTTAATGTCATCTGGTTTAACTTCAACTTCTGGTCCTTGTGCTCCGTTTTGAGCATTGCCTGGGTTTACGTTTTGATATAATTTTGTCATGATTGGTTCACTAACTTTTGTGAGTTCTTCGAGTGCTTTGTCGATTGACTCTTTGTCTTCTTTCTTGAACTCTTCTCTTGCCTTTTTGATTGCCTCAGTTAGAGTTTTC
>JAEETG010000132.1 GCA_016290255.1 Clostridia bacterium | reverse complement strand
AACAAGGCAATTAGAAGAGTGTACTCATTAAGCAAACAAATGAGTGACAATAATAGATAAAAAAGGAGGAAAAATTGATGGAACAAAACACAAATTATTTTGATAAATTTAGACCAGAAAAACAACGCCTCGACACAAACGGAAAGAAACTGGTAAACTGGGGAATTACAGAAAAAGAACCTGGCACTTACACCAGAAACGAAAGGCAACTAGTTGCAATTATGGACGCCAATTTTGATCAAATGATCCAATGTTATTATTCAGCGCAAAATAGTTTTGAAGATTATTTGTTTGGAAAAAACGTTAATACAACGATTGTTGATGTTATTAAAAATCTATTGTTTCCTTCTGATATGGATATGTCTGAAAAAAGATATAGAGAACACAGGCTTAAAGGGGCCAATAACTACACCACATCACCAAACAGCAAAATGATTCTTTTTGAAGATATTTTAAGAAGAATAAGTGATAATGACAAAAACGTGGACGAAAAAGAATTTGAACTTGTTAAAGAACAACAAAAAAGATTTGAAAATTATAAATATAAATCTTTCTCTCCAGTTGACAACAAAGCAGATGCTTTTTTCTCACACATAATTCCAGTTCTTTTGACATACTATGGGTTTGAAGTTAACGAATCATTCACTGAAGGCGTGTATGATTTGTTGAGAGAAAGCAAAATGGAAATTCCTGAGAGCTTAAAAGAATTGAAACGCGGAATAAAGATGAATCAATTTGAAGGACAATCAGAGCAAACACTTCAAACAACTTTTAAAAACTATAACTTGGAAGAAGAGTATAAAACATGTTTAAACTCCCCACAGACACAAGCATTCGATAATTTGCTTAATCACACAAAATCATTTATGTTTGTGGCAGAAGACATGGCAAGCATAGACGAAATAAAAAGCCTTACAGATGACGAAAACTTTGCAAATTATCTGCAAGTTGTTTGGGAAATTGCACACGATGTTCAAGCTAAAAACAGCATGATTAACAAAATAAAAACTGCCTACGACAAATTCCCTGAATCAAAGCAGAAAGAAGGCGATGAATGGAATCCAGATTTTGTTAAACTTGTTGTTTTATACTCCCCTATTGACTACATGGCAAGAGAAAAAAGAAAAAACAGAAAAGCAACAGAACAAATTGTGCAAGAAGCAGAAAACGAAAAAGCAAAACAAGAAGTTCTAGAACAAGAAAGACAGAAAAAAGAAGCCCAAGAGAAAGCCAGAAAGGCTAGAGAGGCCAAAAAAGCCGAAGAAACTAAAAAGGCTGAGGAAGCTAGAAAAGCCGCCAAAAAGGCCGCTGAAGAAGCTGAAAGAAAAGCTGAGGAGGCTAGAAAAGCCGAAGAAGCTAGAAAGGCTGAGGAGGCTAGACTTGCTGAAGAAGCTCGTAAAGCCGAAGAAGCTAGAATTGCCGAAGAAGCCAGAAAGGCTGAAGAAGAAAAACAACAAAAACACATTGCTCTTGTGTTTGACTTTGCAAAAGAGTTGTTCTTTGGTCAAACAAATTATAACATTGAAGAACTCCAAAACTTTGTGATTGTTAGAACAATCCAAGCAGGATCAACAACCATCACTAAAGAAATTAGACCTTTTAAAGATATTTCTTCTAAAAGTTCAAAAGAAGAAATTGAAGAAAAATTCCTTGCCATGACAGAAGGTAATCAAAAAGGATTTTTTGACCTATATCTTCAAAGAGATGGAAAAAGTTTTATGGATGCAGCAGATGAAAAACTTGATAACATGACAAAAAACTACGCCAAACTTTCTGCCAAAGACAAACAAATAATTAATAATTTTGGAAAAACTCATCCAGAAATCACAGACAAAATCACCTCAAGTTTAAAATCCAACCGCATGAAAGATCTTATGAAACAATACAATTTGCAACCTATGGAAGTAAGCGATGACGATTCTATTGAGCAGGCCGTTCAAGAGTTTATGTCTGGAGAAGCAAAAAATAATATTGATGGATTAAAACCATAAAAAATAAATAATTAAAAAGTCACTTTTAAACAAAGTGATTTTTTTATAACCATTTTTTGCGTTTTTGAATTATTGTGCAATTTTTGTGAATCCTAACAGCAAAAGGAGCACAATATGTTAAATAAAGTTTATATTTGTGGAGTGAACACAAACAACTTGCCAACCATGAACCAGTTTGAAATGGACAAACTAATGTTTGAAGTCAAAAAAGGAAACAAACAAGCAAAACAGCAGTTTGTTTATGCAAACCTAAAACTTGTTTTGTCTGTTATGCAAAAATATTTGCGTTCAAACCAAAACGCAGATGATTTGTTTCAAGTTGGTTGCATTGGGCTCATTAAAGCAATAGACAATTTTAACCCAAACCTAAATGTGAAGTTTTCAACATATGCAGTGCCAATGATTGTTGGAGAAATTAGAAGATTTATGCGTGATGACTCTCCCCTACGGGTTTCCAGAAGCCTTAGAGACATTGCATACCAAACGCTTAAAGCAAGAGAAAAAATTGAAGCCAAAACTCAAAAGGACGCCAGTTTTGAAGAAATTGCTTGCGAAATTAATGTTCCAATGCAAGAAATTGCCTGTGCAATGGACGCAATTAGCCAGCCAATGAGTTTGGAAGAACCTGTTTATTTTGATGACAACGACACATCTTTT
>JAEETG010000016.1 GCA_016290255.1 Clostridia bacterium | reverse complement strand
ATACTTTCAAGAGTTTTGAGATTTGACTTTAAACTTATTGGGCAAAAAACGATGGAAAACCTAATTAAAGGAGTTTTCACAAAATCCAACATATCTTTTGAAGATGATGCAATTTCAGCGATAGCAAGAGCGGGAAACGGAAGTGTTAGAGATGCGTTGTCTATTGCCGACATGTGTTCAAGCTTTTCTCGTGGGAACATAAAATATTTAGATGTTATCACCGTTTTGGGAACAAGCACTCAGCAAAAAATGCTTTCAATCATTGACTGTGTTCTAAAAAGCGATGTTGTTGGCTTTGTTGAAGAGTTTTCAGGAGAGGTTAAGGCTGGGAAAAATGCAATAACACTTTTTCAAGACCTAACAAGAGGGCTTAGAAACATGCTTGTTGTGAAAACTGCTGGAGTTAGCAAAGAACTTGTTGATTTGCCTGTTTTGGAACAAGAAAAAATACAGAAGATTGCAGAAAAATATAGTATAGAAAGAATTAACAAAGCGTTCGTTGAGTTTAGCCAAACACTTGGGGACCTAAAGTTTTCATTGGACCCACAACTTATGATTGAAGCTGCTTGCTTAAAACTTGCTGAAAAGATTGAAGAGAAAAAAGAAGAAAAAATGACGGAACATAAACTTTGGGCAAAGGTTTTGCTGGAACTATCAAAAGTTAATGTGATTGCTCATTCCGCTCTTGTGAATATCACAAGTGTTGAAATGCAGAAGGAAAAATTTGTGATAAACATTGAAAACAGCAGTGTTTGTGACCTGATTAAAAAACCAGAAAACTACAATGATTTGGTTGCTTGTTTTAGAAAAGTTGGTTATAATTATAGTATTCAAATCACGAGTAATCATGGTGAAAATGAAGACAAGGCAAAATTGATAAGTGAAAAGATTGGCCTTGATGTTAATATTAAAAGTTAAGGAGAAAAATATTATGGCAGGATTTAATGGATTTGGTGGCGGAATGCAAATGCAACAATTAATGAAGCAAGCACAAGCCATGCAAGAAAAAATGCAAAGACAAAAAGAGGAATTGGAAGCAAGCGTTTTTGATGCTTCAAGTGGTGGCGGAATGGTTGAACTCAAAATGAACGGAAAGCGTGAACTTGTTGCTCTCAAAATAAAACCAGAAGTTGTTGACCCTGATGACATTGAAATGCTTGAGGACCTAATTAAAGCAGCAGTTAATGATGCAAACTCTCAAATTGATGCAAAGATGCAAGAAATGATGCCAGGAATTCCAGGGGGAATGTTTTAATTGAAAAATTTTATTGAGCCAATTGAAAAACTCGTGGAGGAGTTTTCTTGCCTTCCAGGTGTTGGAAAGAAAACAGCAATGAGATATGCCTACAAAATTATTAACATGAATGAAGATGCTGTTGCTGATTTTGCAAATGCAATGCTTCAGGCAAAACAAAAAGTTAGATTTTGTGAAATATGTGGCAATTGGACAGACTCAAAAATTTGTTCAGTTTGCTCTCATGGAAACCAAAAAATAGTTTGTGTTGTTGCTGAGCCAAAAGATATTTTATCCCTTGAAAAGGTTAAAGACTTTGACGGGACATATCATGTTTTGCATGGTCTTTTGGATCCACTAAATGGCAAGGGGCCAGACGACATAAACATCAAAGGTCTTCTGAAAAGGATTCAAGACTATAAGGTGCAAGAAGTTATCATGGCAACAAGCCCAACAGTTGAAGGAGAGGCAACAGCAATGTATGTTGCAAGTTTGTTGAAACCACTAAATGTGAAAGTCACAAGAATTGCTCAAGGTGTGTCACTTGGAACCGACCTTGAATATGTTGATGAGGTGACTTTGTCTAGAGCGATAGAAGACAGAAAAGAGTTGTGAACATAAAAAATATAAGTCAGCAAAAATTTTGATTTGCTGATTTTTTGTTTAAAAAAACGAAAATTTTGTGAATTTTTATGTTATTTTTTCGCTTTTTTCACAATTTTTATAAATAAAACATATAAAAATTTTAAAATGGAGGAAGTGAATTTGAATTTTGATGATGAAAAAATTGCTGATGAAAAAAGCATTGCAGACATGAAAATACGTTATGCAGGAATAAACAAAAACATAAAAGTAAGCACTCAAAGTGAAACAAAAAATTTTGATAAAAATGAAATGATATCTCTGGGGTTAAAGATAAAAAAACAAGACAAACTTTTTTCGTTTTTAAAAGATATGGTTTCATATGATTTGAAAGATTTTGTTGAAGAACTAAGAAAAGTGAATATGCTCGAACTTGAAAAACTTATGGGAGCATTTGATGAACTAAAAGATGTTGACACGCAAAATCCAGAACTTGTTAAAATGCCAAATTCATTTTTTATTCTAAGCCGAGAAATTGTTGAAAATGAAATTGAAATAATAAAAAAATTGTTTGCCACTTACTCAGTTGAAAAAAGAGAAGATGAGCAAAAACTTTTAAAACAAATAATAGAGCGCCGGCTCAATGCAACTCAAAACATATTTTTATAAATTTTTGCTTTTTAAAAAATATTGTTTAAAAACAATACTTTTTTATTTTTATGTGCTATAATGAGAATATGAAAAACATTGAAATACCAAAATCACTTCAAGAGTTAAGTGATATTTTTGAACAAAACGGAAAAAAGTTATATATCGTTGGCGGATTCATAAGAAATGCTATTTTGGGGTTTTGCGAAACTGATATCGACATTTGTGGAGATTCCACATATGAGGAAATCAAAGAGTTTTTGAAGAACTCAATTTTTTCAGTGAAACTCATAAATGAAAAACTTTGCACAATTCACATAAAAAGCAAAGTCAGTGAAGAAGAATTTGAGTATAGTGCATTTCGTGAAGAAGAATATGAAAGTGGTGGCAATCACACGCCAACAAAAATAAAATTCATCAAAGACATCAAAAAAGATGCAATGAGAAGAGATTTCACTTGCAACAGCATCTATTATGATTTGCAAGAGAAAAAAATTGTGGATTTTTTTGATGGACAAAGAGATGTTTTAGAGCACAAAATCAAAACAGTCAACAACCCTCAAAAAACATTTGATGATGATGGACTCAGAATTTTGAGAATGGTAAGACTTGCTTGTGAACTTGATTTCAACATAGATGAAGAAACTTTTTTGGTGGCAAAAGAAAAAGTTTCTTGGCTTAAAGACATTTCTCAAGAAAGGTTTAACAAAGAAATCATTTCAATTTTGTTTTCAGATTTTAAGTATGACAGCATCAAAAACCCAAACTGCCCACGAAAGGGAATAAACCTTTTGTGCGAACTTGGGGCTTTTGGCTATATCTTTAGAGAAATTGGATTTGAAATTGGTGTTGATGAAATAAACAAAAGGCTCAAAGAAAACTGGGCAATTGTGTTTAAGGTGGCACCAAGCACTCATAGGCTTTCTGTGTTTGTGTTTGAACTTTTGAAAGGATTAAAACTTGAAATAAACAAATCAAACATTGAAAAAGTTCTTGGCAAAAATGGTCTTATGGTGAACAAACAAGAAATAATGGTCCAACAAGAGCTGTTGTGTGCGCTAAACGAAAGTTTTGGAATTTTAAACCAAGACATTCCACCATATGTTCAAAAATATGGAGAAAACATAACAAGAGTTTTGGATTTATTGCGTGTTTTTGGAGAGGGGGACAACATAAGGTCTGTTTACAAAATTATGAAAGAAGACAAAGTTCCAATAAAGATTTCAGACCTTGCCATAAATGGTGATGACATAATAAAAAACTTTCCATCTATTGAAAAAAGAAAATATTCAACCATTTTTACTGCCTTATTGAAAGAGTGTTGTTTTCTTCCAGAAATGAACACAAAAGATAACTTACTAAAATGGATAAGGAGTAAATTTATATGATAGAAATAATACTTTCAGTTGTTTGCGCTGTTTTAGTTATCGTTGTTTTGGTTTTACTGTTTGCTTTTCTAAAAAGGAAAAATGGAAACAGCGAAATTGATGCAGTTGGGCTTTTGAATGCGGTGAAACAAGACAACGAAAAAATGCTTTTGCAAGTTAAGGAAAATAATGAGGGCGTTCTAAGGCTTTTGAATGAATCTCAACAAAGTTTTCAAAAATACATAAAAGAATATAACGCCATCATAAAAAATGGCCTTGGTGAAACATATGAAATGCAGAAAGAACTTTTGAAAGGAATTGAATCAAGAGTTAATGAAGTTCTAAAAAACAATGATGCTCATCAAGAAAAACTTCAAAAAGCCTTGCAAGAAAGCATTGAAAAACTTCAAACAAGCAATGAAAAGAAACTTGAAGAAATGCGTTTGACGGTTGATGAAAAACTTCAAAGCACTCTTGAAAAGAGAATTAACACAAGTTTTACGCAGGTTAGTGAAAGACTTCAAGAAGTATACAAAGGTCTTGGAGAAATGAAAACTTTGGCTGGAGATGTTGGAGATCTTAAAAAAGTTTTGAGCAATGTTAAAACAAGGGGAACATGGGGAGAGGTTCAGCTTGGAAATCTTTTGGAACAAATGCTTTCAAGTGAACAATTTATGGCTCAGGTGATGCTTGACAAAAACAGCACTGAAAGAGTTGATTTTGTTGTTGTGATGCCAGGAAAAGATGATAAAAATGTTTTTCTGCCAATAGACTCAAAATATCCAATTGAAAGTTACCAAAGGCTTGTTGAAAACAGTGAAAAAGGTGATTCCATAAATGTTGAAGCAAACGCAAAAGAACTTGAAAGAACAATAAAAGCATATGCTAAAGACATTAGTCAAAAATATATCAAAGTTCCAACAACAACAGATTTTGCAATTATGTATTTACCCATTGAAGGGCTTTATGCAGAGGTTATAAAGAACACAACTCTTGTTCAAACTCTTCAAAGAGACTTTAGAATTATGATTTGTGGCCCAACAACCTTGGCAGCACTTTTAAACAGTCTTCAAATGGGATTTAGAACGCTTGCAATAGAAAAACGTTCAAGTGAAGTTTGGGCTCTGCTTTCACTCTTTAAAACTGAATTTTCAAAGTTTTATGATCTTTTGTTGAAAACTCAAAAGAAACTTCAAGAGGCAAGCAACACAATTGATGATGCAACAAAGAAAACTCAAACTATTGAGAAAAAGCTAAGAAAAGTAGACTCGATAGAACCATCAGAGCCTCAAATCGACATAGGTTTTGATGAGGATTAATAAAAACTGGGAGAGCTTTTTGGGCACTTCTTGCAACACTCAAATTCATAAACATATTTTTCGCAAGGGCAAGGTGGTTT
>JAEETG010000131.1 GCA_016290255.1 Clostridia bacterium | reverse complement strand
ATAACAACTCTTTTTATGGGGCTTAGAAAGTGTGCGGAAACGAAAATTCCAGAATATATGCAAAATGGAACATTTAGCGAAGAAACAAGAAAATATGTTTGGCAATATTTGCATGCTGTCAAAAAACTTGCTGGTGCTTTGGAGACAATGAATAGGAATGAAAAAATGTCTTTATCTGCAAATGCAAAAACAGTTTGCCTTTCAAAAATGATGGTGTTTGCTGGCGAAAAATCTTATAATTTGGATAAAAAACTGAGTGAAAAAGACAAATATTTATTGGTTGAAAACCAAATGGAAGCCATAAACATTTTAAACAAAGCACCCGATAGTTGTTTTGTCTGCAAAACTGGAGCACTAACACCTTGCGATAATGACACCCATGAAGATTATTTTCTTGTGACAGGAAGAAATGAAGATGGCGAAACTTTTAATGGAATTTTGCTTTCAAACTTGCGTGGAAAAAACGAAACAAAATCAAGTTTAAAGTTTGTTCATTCAATTTCTTGTTCTAATGGATGCCCTTTGATTGGTGATTTGGTTGGTGTTGAAACTATTGATGGCGCACAAACACTAAACAAAGAAGATTCTTATCCAAAAACTTTTGAACAAAGAATGTCAAATTTACAATTTGTGAATGAAGTGTTGTTTGAGCATTATGTTCAAAACGCAAAAAAAGATTTCAGCACGCCGGTATATAACTCTCAACTTGGAATTGCAAAAGGCATGGTTGAAATTTTGGGTGATAAAATTTATAATATTTCAGATGAAAACCAAATTGATAAAAATAAGGCAACTGTTTATAGGGCGGTTGCAGCAAAATTGAAAGATGATTATCTTGATGCAAAAAGAGAGGGAAATGTTAAATCAATTTGCTCATTAAATGAACAAATATATTCAGTTCAACCAATATTAGATTTGCCAAAAAGAGCTTTTGCTGGAACAGACAGCAAACAGCCAACTCTAGATATGTTTTAGTTAAAAAAGAGGTAAAACTCTTTTTTTCTATTTACATTTTTGTATTTTTCTGTTAGAATATAAAAGATATGATAAAAAGAAGGTGAAAGCATGGATAACAAGAAAAAGGTTGTGATTGGAGTTGCGTGGACATATGCAAACAGCGACATTCACTTTGGGCACATCAGCGCATACATAAGTGGTGATGTTCTTGCAAGATTTCATAGATTAAATGGAGATGATGTTTGCATGGTTAGTGGAACAGACTGCCACGGAACACCAACAACAGAAAGGGCAATAAAAGAACACACAACACCTGAAAGCATTGTGAATCGCTATCACGAACAATATGTGAAAGTTTTTGAAAAACTTGGTTTCAGTTATGATTGTTACACAAAAACAGCAGACCCATATCATCACAAGAAGTCTCAAGAGTTAATCTTGAAGTTGTATGAAAAGGGTTACATTTACCCAAAAACAGAACTTGCATCATATTGCAACAGCTGCAAGAAGTTTATTTATGATAGAGAAGCAGAAGTTATTTGTCCAAAATGTGGTGGAGTTAGCAAAGGTGACCAATGTGACCACTGTGCTTATGTTTTTCAAGCACAAGACTTACTAAAGTGTAAGTGCCGTATTTGTGGAAATCAAACTGAAGTGAAAGAGAACACAAACCTATATTTTGCTCTTTCAAGATTTGAAGATGACATAAGAGAACACATCAACAAATGCCGCAAGTTCTGGAGAAAAAACAGCATCAACGAAACAGAAAAGTTTTTGAATGAAGGCCTTGTTGATAGGGCTGTTACTCGTGACTTAAACTGGGGAATCAAAGTTCCACTAGATGGCTTTGATGACAAGAGAATTTATGTTTGGATTGAAGCGGTTTGGGGATATGTGACAGCTGTTATGAGATATTGTGATGAACAAAAAGAAAAAGGTGTTCAAAATCCTCCAAAATGGCAAGATTTTTGGTATGACCACAAAGACGGAAGCAATCTTTGTTATCTTTGCCATGGAAAAGATAACATTGTTTTCCACACAATCATTTTCCCAGCACTACTTAAAGCTTTTGATGACAAAATGTTTTTGCCAGATGTTTGCGTTGCAACAGAATTTATGAACATAAATGGTGAAAAAATCAGTAAAAGTAAAGGAAACGGTTGGCCAATGCTTGACATGCTTGAAAAGTTTGATGCCGACAGTTTGAGGCTATATGCAATTGCAAATGGCCCAGAGAAAAAGGATGCAAACTTCACTTTTGAAGATTATCACGCATTCCACAATGGCGAAATTGTAAACAAATATGCAAACTTTATCAACAGAACTCTAAACTACAAAGGGCTTGATGGTCATTTTGCAGCAGGCGTTGTTGACCCTGCAATTAAAACTGTTTGTGCTGAAACGTTTAAGACTTGTGCTGAAAACATCAAAATTCTAAACTTTAGAGATGCTGTTTTCAATATTTTTGAGTTTGCGTCAATTGCAAACAAATATTATGACACAAAGGCACCATGGGTTTTGTTTAAACAAGAAGACAAAACAGAGTTTAACAATGTTATGTCAACATGTTTGTATGTTATTGCAAACTTGTCTGTTTTGTTTGAACCATTCATGCCTTTCAGTTCAAAAAAACTTCAAGACTATTTGGGAATCAAACAAACAGAGTGGAAACCTGTTGATTTTGTTGGCGAAAAAACTTTTGGAAAGTTTGAACCATTGTTTTGTAGACTTACAGAAAAGGATGTATTATAAAAAATTGCATTTAAGCTTTTTGCTTAAATGCTTTTTTTGAGAAAACAAATTTTGGAGAGGAAAAAATGATTATAGCAATTGATGGAGTGTCAGGTGCAGGGAAGTCGAGCCTTGCAAAAGAGGTGGCAAAAGAACTAGATTTTGGATTTTTTAGTGCAGGATATTTTTATAGAGCAATAACATACGAGGCACTAAAGCGAAACATTTTGGATAACCAAGATGATTTACTTCATGTTTTAATAAATAATTTGGATATCAAACTTGTGTATGACGAAAACAAGAGTTTGGTGATGTTTGTCAACGGTGAAAACATAACAAGCCATCTTCACACAGAAGAAATAAGTTGCAATGTTGCAAAATATTCACTAAAGCCATATATTCGTGAAAAAGTTAGAGTTCTGCAACGTGAAACAAAAAACTATAACAGTGGAATTGTTATGGAAGGAAGAGACATTGGTTCAGAAATATTCCCAGATGCTGAAATAAAAGTTTATGTCACCTGCAGCGCTGAAATAAGAGCGAAAAGAAGAGTGAAAGACTATGAAAAACTTGGTGAGTTTGTTGACGCAAAAAAGGTTGAACAAGAACTTGTTGAACGCGACTTTCGTGATATGCACAGGGAAATTTCCCCTCTAAAAAAATGTGATGATGCAATTGTGATTGACACATCAAACAAAAGTGTTTTGGAATGTGCAAAAATTGTTGTGGACAAAGTTCTATCTATTGAAGAGCAAAAAAAGAGGGAAGAAAAACAAGAAGAGAAAAATATTTTATCTCACTATGAAAATAAATGTGCCAAAATGTCATTTAGATAAAAAAGAACTCTAATCATAGAGTTCTTTATTTTTTCTTATTTTGGAAGAAAATCAGTGGCACAACAAGCTCTTCTTTTGTTAGCCCACCATGAGCACCAATTGGTTGAGGAGTTTCGTTATTATATTGAGTTGAATAACATAAGTTTGATTTTCCAGTGCTCACAATCCAATAGTCACCCAAGAAGTCATCAATTTTTGGGTGCGGAGTTCCAACACCAAACAGGTTCATTTCCAAAACTTGTTTTTTGGAGAACAAAACAAACTCATCACCTAAATATTTTTTAACAAGCCTCTTAAACTCAGCATCTTTTCCGCGTTTAACAAATATGTTAAATGCTCTTGGTCCTCCTGTTGGAGGCATCAAAAGAGTGCTGTTTAAATCTGGATATTGCGCTAAATCAAAAACCTTTTCAACATAGCATTGACCGTGGTCAGCAGAAACAACAAATGTTGTGTTTGGGCAGCTTAAAAAAAGATTTTCAAGTTCTGCGTCCATTTCAATAAGCATTTTTGAAACTTCTTCACTGTGTGGACCAAATTTGTGCATTGCGTGGTCTGGTTCGTTGTGGTAGGCATAAATAACCTTTTCGCCATCAAGAGAGCACAAAGTTTTGAGATATGAACACATCTCGGGGAAAGTGTCATAAGTTATTTGTGTTATGTTGCCAAAAAGGTCACGAGCCTCTTGAACGCTAACACCATATGCTTTCACTTTTTTCTTTGTTTGCTCTTCAATTTTTTCATAGATGTTTTCAAAACCCAAAATTGTTTCTGCAATGTTAGGGAGAATTGCTTGTTTTCTTGAATATGCATCTGTGTTCAAATAGAGGTTAACGCTTTCTCCAACTTCTTTGAAATACAAAAACAGTGAAAGCCAACCATGTTCAATTGGGGTTAGCCCTGTTTTGTAACTCATTGTTCCTGCTGTTGTTGTTGTGGGGAAGATTGCACTAATGTTTTTCACAATGTGTTTTCGCAGAAAACTATCTTTTGGCAAAGCGTTTTCCAAGGTGTCTAGCCCCATTCCATCAAGAAGCATAACAATGGTGTTTTGTGTTTTTGATTTCAGTTTTTTGTCTAGTTCTGGAATACCTTCGTGACCTGTGTTCACGCCAAATCTTTTTGCAACAGATGAAATCATGTTAACATATGAGTTAGAGTAGTCAGGTAAATTATATTTCGCCATCAATAAAGCTCCTCTTCATTAACTGTTCCGCCACATTCTTTAATTGCCTCGTCAATTGGGGCATCATCAAAGCCAGCCTCAAAGTAGGCAAGCCTCAAAGCTTTGATATATTCATCATTTGGAAGGTTTGGCTCAAGTTTGATTTTTAAAATATAAATGTTTCCCTTAAGGGTTTTTCCATTTATTGTTGTTTTAACTTTTTTTCTAATGTAGGCATAAGGAAACTTTTCAAAGTTGTCGATGGTAAAACGGTCAGCCTGTGTTAAATCATAAATTGCAATTGGAACTTTTGCACCTTTTTGCTTTTCAAGAGTTGCAATTGCGTGCCCCTGAAATCCTCTAAACTTTAGTGAAAAGTTTTCAAGTTCTCCATAACCAATGAACATTGCATTTTCTGAGTGACTTTTCATTTCTGTTTGAGAAATGTTTGTTCCATATGCAAACAATGTTAGGTTTTCATTTTTACTTCCCATTTATTTCCTCCTAAATTAATGCAATAAAACTAACAGCAATTGTTAGTATTGCCAAATAATATAAAGCGTAGTTCACATAATACGTTTTTCTTGAAGTGTTTTCTTTGAAGTATATTCCAGAAAGAACCAAATCGCTTGCAAAGAATAGCAAAAATCCAACAAACAAAAGTATGCTAAACAAATTAAAGCTAGAAAGAATCATGTTTGCAACACTAAATGCAAGTGCTGTTGATAGCCCAAATGTGTAGATTAAGGTGAGAGCGGTGCTTTTGTTATAATCCATCTTGAGTGGCTTTTGCATAAAGAAAATAACTCCAACCATCAAAAGTCCAAATGCAAGGCAGATTGTTGTTGCAATCCAGTTTTGGGTCATTGTGATAAACGCAAGTGAGAAGAACACATGTGCAGCAAAAAATGCTGATGACCCCAAGTTGATAACGCTATATTTGTCTTCAGTCTTAAACTCCAAAATGGCGAGCAGAACATCTCCAAACAAACATAAAACCAGTCCAATTAAAAACAAAATTCCAGTTGTGCTGGCAATCACGCCAACTTTTAATGCGGCATAAATTCCAACAATAAACACGGTGATTGATGCAACTCCTTTCAAGAACAAACTCAAAAGTGGTTGCTTTTCGTTTTGCATAACAATAAATGTTGTGCAAACAACAAAAGATAGTGCGAGCAAGATATAAAAAAGTGTCATAATTTCTTCCTCCTCTTATAATGTTATTATAAGAGATTTCGAAAAAAAAGTAAAATATTTTTCATAAATATTGCCATTTTTCACATATTTTTCTTTATATAAAATCCATTTTTTGTATTGTATTTTCAAAAATAATTGATTTATTTTAAAAAGTTTGCTATAATAAAAATCATGCAGGTGTAGTTTAGTGGTAGAACAGGTGCTTCCCAAGCACTCAATGAGGGTTCGATTCCCTTCACTTGCTCCAATAAAAAAGAATCAAAAACTTGGTTCTTTTTCTTTTTTGTGTTATAATTATGATATGAGAAAAGATTATATCATAAACAATAAAGAACTAATGAAAGAATGGGACTGGGAGAAGAATAATTCTCTGGGTCTTTTTCCTGATAAACTAACTTGTGGTAGTGGTAAAAAAGTGTGTTGGAAGTGCCCTGTTGGACATGAATATCAGGCAACAATTTTACATAGAGCTAGTGATGAGAGAACAAATTGTCCAATTTGTTATTCAGGTAGGCAAACATCTTTTGCTGAACAGTGTATATATTATTATGTTAAAAAATTGTATCCTGATGCAATAAATAGGTATAAAGCATCATGGTTGGGAAAAATGGAACTTGATATTTTTATCCCCTCTATTAATTATGCAATAGAATATGACGGCTTTGCTTGGCATGGAAAAGGGAATGATTTAAAAAGAGATCTTAAAAAATATGATCTTTGTCATTGCAGAAATATAAAAATGATTCGAATTAGAGAAAAATTTGCACTAGGAGTGGCTGATTATCAATTTGGTGACAAAAAATATTTATATAAATCAAATTATTTAGTCAATGTAATTGACCAGCTATTATCTTTTTTGAATTTCAAGGGATTTATGCATAATATTAATATTAACATAGATAGAGATAGGGCTGAAATACAAAATTATATGAATTTTAATACACTGAAAGATTCTTTTTTGACTAAGTTTCCAAATATCGCTAAAGAGTGGAATTATAGTAAAAACGGAAAGTTAAAACCAGAAATGTTTAAACCTTATTCAGATAAGAAAGTATGGTGGATATGTTCAAAATGTGGATATGAATATGAATCTACTATTGGTCATAGAGCATATGGTACTGGTTGCCCAAAATGTGGTATTGAAAAATCAAAATTACCAAAATGTAAAAAAGTATTGATGAAAGATATAAAAACGAAAGAAATAATTAATGAGTTTATATCAATTTCTGATGCGGCAAGAGAAATGAAAATAAATGCCTCAAATATTTCCATGGCTTGTAAAGGTTTAAGACAGCAAGCGGGTGGTTATCATTGTGAATATGTTGATAACAAAAAAGACTAATATCAATTAGTCTTTTCTTTTTTCATGTTTTGCAGGTGGGTGAGAGATATCAAAAGGCCGAGTTTGCCATATTCATATGTGAGCCCTCCTTGCATATAGGCTGTGTATGGTGGGCAGATTGGCCCGTCACAACTTAGTTCAATTGTGGAACCAGAAACAAAACTTCCGCTTGCCATAATTTCTTCGTGCGGATATCCTGGCATCTCACTT
>JAEETG010000130.1 GCA_016290255.1 Clostridia bacterium | reverse complement strand
GATGGGGGAATTTTGGGAGTTGTTTCCAGCCCATATCGTTATAGTTTTGTGGAAGCGCTTCGTGATTGCGTTCCGCTAACTTGTGCTTTTGCGTGGAAAGTTTTGGTGTTCCTTTTCATGCTCATAACGGGGGGAGTGGCTCTAACAGACATTGGTGGCCCAATCACAACCATTGGAGTTGTTGCGGAATATTCTCAAATGAACATTGCAAACCTCTTTGTGTTCTTGCCACTGATTGCTGCAAACCTTGCTGTGTTCAACATTTTGCCAATTCCATCGCTTGATGGTTCAAGAATTGTGTTCACACTTATTGAAATGATAAGACGAAAGCCAATAAATCGCAAAGTTGAGGGATATATTCACTTGGCAGGAATATGTGTTTTGTTTGCCTTTGTGATTTTTGTTGATATATTTAATTTAATTTGGTAGGGATAAAATGACAATAAACGATTTGACGAACAAAGAAGAATACAAAAAATTTAAGTTAATAGGGGCGGAATATAACCAAAGCACAGAAGAAACTGTTATCACTTTTTTATATTCAGATTTCAATAAACCAACTGATGATGAAAAAAAGAAATTAAAAATGGAAACGTTATCCATTTTGGGTGATTTAACAAAAAACTCTGTCAAATTCAAAAAAAGTTATATTGATGATGACCTTGTTTACACAATTTTAAACGAATACACAAACACTTTTCCATATTTAAAAGGTGCGATAAAAAAAGATGATATTCACACAGAAATGCAAAAAGATAGTGCCAGCATTTCAATTGATTGCACAAGTGACATGAAAGATCTTTTGGTTAATTTCAAATTTTTGGATGAATTCAAAAAACTTGCACAAAAATATGTGTTTGAAGATGTTTATATAACTTTAAACGACGTAAAAAAAGATTCAAAAGCAGTTTGCGATGACGAAATGTCACCAAAAATGCAACTTAAGAGCATATTAGAACAAGAACAAGCACTAAATGTTGTGAAAGTTGAAGATGTTGTAAATCTCGTTGGGAAAATCATTTCAACTAATGCAATTTTTATTAAAGACATAAAAAAGACAGATGAAGTTGTTCTTGCTGGGAAATTTTTGTCGCCTGTTTGGTCACAATTTGTTCCAAGAACTCAAAAAGGCAAACAAGATGCAAAGCCGAAAGATAAACTATCTTTCGTTCTAAAAGATGCCAGTGGTGAAATTGAAGTTGTTATGTTTCCAATGGAAAAAGACAAAGAAAAACTGGAACGCCTAAGTGAGGGAACAGAGGTTATAATTAGTGGAAATTACAACGATTTTATGGGCAGAATTAACATAAAGGCAAATGCTTTGTCTCTTTGCAAAATCCTCACAAAAGAAGTGAAATACCTTTGGAGAGAGCCTGAAAAAGAATATAAAACAATTATCCCTCAAAAAATGGAAGACTTGCAGCAAGTTAATTTGTTTTCGCTTTTTGACCAAAAACCAAAAGAATATTGGCAAGATGGAAAATCTGTTGTTGTGTTTGACTTTGAAACAACGGGGCTCAACGCCAACAACTGTCAAATAATTGAAATTGGGGCAGTGAAAGTCACAAATGGAGTGTGCACAGAAACTTTTTCAACACTTGTGAACCCTCACCAAAAACTTGGTAGAGAAATATCTGAACTCACTGGAATCACAGATGACATGCTTGTCTTTGCTCCAGACCTTGAAGATGTTTTGCCAGATTTTCACAAATTTGTTCAGAACTGTGTTTTAAGTGCTTATAACATTGGATTTGATATTCAATTTTTGTTGAAAGCTGGAGAAAAATATAGATACAAATTTGACAACGAAAGAATAGACACATTAGAGCTTGCTAGACAAAAAATTCCGTCACTTCCAAACTATAAATTATCAAGTGTTGTCAAAGCCTTAGACATCGTTCTAAATGACGCTCACAGAGCCATAAATGACGCGGTGGCAACGGCAAAAGTCTTCATTAAACTTATATAATTTTGTTGACAGTATATCATATATTTGTTATAATAATGGTAACAATTAAGTGTGGAGGTCCATCATGGAAGAAAAAGATTTTGAAGCAATAAAAAGAATAGCAAAAAGTAAAAACAAAAAGAATGTTGGAAACGATGGCACAGATGGTAGAAACTATATGACCACTTATTATGCCGTTCTATTAAAACAAAAAATTGATGCACTAAACAAAATGGTTGAATGGAGACAGGATAACATAAGGCACCTTTCAACAAAACGAAAAAGACAAAGAACAAATGATTCTCTAACACTATAAAAAAGTTTTGCAAAAAAACTTGATATTTGAATATATATATGTTATAATAACAAAGGAAATGATAGCATGAGTGGGTGGTTACCCACTCATCATTTTTAAAAGGAGAAAAATAATGATTAACAGCAAAGACTTTTTCATAGCACTAGATTTACTTGAAAAAGAAAAGAAAATAGACAAGGAGTTCTTTATTGCGGCACTTGAAAGTGCTTTAACAAGCGCATATAAAAAGAATTTTGGTGAGGCAAAATCTGCAACAGTAAAACTAAATCCAGAAAAAAACACCATAAAGGTTTTGGCATACAAAACTGTTGTTGATGAGGTTGAAGACCCAGACAAAGAGATTTCACTTCAAGATGCAAAACAAATTAAGTCAAGTTACAAAGTTGGAGACATGGTTTCAGAAGAAGTAACACCAAAATCTTTTGGTAGAATTGCCGCTCAAACAGCAAGACAAGTTGTTATGCAAAAACTAAGAGAAGCTGAAAGAGACAACATTTCAATGGAACTTTCAAGCAAGAGTGACAACCTAACAACAGCAATTGTAAGAAGAATGGACATCAAAAATGTTTATGTTGAACTAAGTGGAATGGACACAGAGGGTGTTATGATGCCAAATGACCAAATTCCTGGTGAAACATTTTCTGTTGGTGACCGCATCAAAGTTTGCATCAAAAAGGTTAGAGAAACAAACTATGGTTCACAAGTTCAAGTGACAAGAACAAATGTGTCATTTGTGAAAAGACTATTTGAACTTGAAGTTCCAGAAATTGAAAATGGCGACATTGAAATAAAGAACATTGTTCGTGAACCTGGTGTTAGAACAAAGATTGCTGTTTTCAGCAAAGATAAAAATGTTGACCCAGTTGGTGTTTGTGTTGGAAGCCATGGAACAAGAATTAACTCAATTCTAAATGAGTTAAAAGTTGAAAAGGTTGACATCATTCCATATTCAGAAGACAACTTTGAATACATTGCTTCAGCACTCAGCCCAGCAGAAGTTGTTAGCGTTGAAATAAACGAAGCAGAAAAATCAGCCAAAGTTGTTGTTCCAGACAACAAACTATCTTTGGCAATTGGTAAAGAAGGCCTAAATGTTAGATTAGCAGCAAAGCTAACTGGTTGGAAGATTGATGTTAAGAGTGAATCAAAAGCCGAAAAAGATGGCAAAGAAACACTAACAGAAATTGATTCAAGTTTTGATAAAGAAAGCGATTTGGATTTGCTTTCAGATATTCAAGAAATAGAATAGGAGTTTTCTATGGCAGAACCCAAAAGAATGTGTTTAATAACAAGGCAAATGAAGCCAAAAAGTGAGCTAATTAGGCTTGTGAGAATTGATGGCAAAATTGTTGTGGACAAAAAACAAAAAATACAACAACGTGGTTTTTATGTGAGTCGTGATGCTGAAACACTAAAAAATCTAAAAAAATCAAAGGCTCTTAATAGGGCACTTAAGTGTGAGGTTCCTGAAAGCATATATGACGAGGTGATGAAAGAGTGCCAAAAGCAAAATTAGAAAACTATTTGGGGTTGTGCAAACGCTCAAACTCAATTGCATATGGGTTTGACAACATAAAAGAAAACCATTGTTTTGTTGTTTTGATTGGGGGAGACTGTAAAGAAAAACTTGAACAGCGTGTAAAAAATATTTGTGAAATAAGAAAAATCCCTTTTAGAAAATTAAAAAAATCATTAAATGAGTTATTAAATGCTGAGAACTGCAGTGTTGTTGGCATAACAAATAAGAATTTTATAAATCCAATAATTGAAAGTGAGGAGTAGAAAGTTTGGAAAATAAAGCAAGCAAAAGTAGTGTAAGTTTTGAAAATTTGAGAACACTATCTCAAATTAACAACAAAGAACTAATAAAAATGGACAAAGAAGTGAAAGATCTTCTTGAAAAATTGGAGAAAGTTAGCAAAGAACTTAGAGAACAACTCAAGAAAAATGCCTCCCAAAAGGTGGCAGTTTCTCCTGTTGTGAAAGAAATTGCTGAAGAAAAAGTTCAAGTTATAGAAGCCCCAAAAGCTTTAAAAGAAGTAAAAGAGATAAAGCGTGATGAAAAATCTCCAAATGTGAAAACAATGCAAAAACCATGGCAAAAGCCAATGGATTCAAAACGTCCAATTCCAAACAATCAACAATCTTTCAACAAACCTCAACAAGGCTTTAAAGACGGCAAAAAGCCAGGATTTATGAAAGATCAAAACAAAAAGCCAATGCCTTTCCAAAAAGGCAAAAAAGATCAGGCTGAGTTTTCCAAACCTGATTTTGCTCCAACTCAAAAAAGAGTTTTTGACAATAACGACAAAAAGCGTGACAACGACAAAAGAAATCGTGACATGGACAAAATTGGTGGAAAATCCAGAAAACAACTAAGGCAAGGCCTCTTGGAAGAATATTCAATCACAGAACGCATCATGGGCAGCAGAAAGATTAAAACAAAGAAGGCAAAGCAAACAGAGGTTGTTATTTCAGCACCAATTGACCATGCTGTTATCACAACAGAAAACATAACTGTTAAACAACTTTCTGAAAAAACTGGCCGTTCAATTGCCGACATTTTGAAACAACTCATGGTTCTTGGAATTGTTTCAAACCTCAACAGTTCAATCGATTTCACAACAGCAGAACTAGTGTGCAGTGAACTTGGCGTTGTTTTGGAACAAAAACTAGAAAAATCATTTGAAGAGCAACTTGAAGACCAATTCACAACAGACAGCGAAACAAAGAACACTGTTCCAAGGCCTCCAATTGTAACTGTTTTGGGTCACGTTGACCACGGAAAAACTTCACTTTTGGATTACATTAGGCACTCTCATATCGCCAGTGGTGAGGCGGGTGGAATCACACAGCACATTTCAGCATATCAAATTGAAACAAACGGAAAGAAAATCACATTTATCGACACTCCAGGTCATGAGGCCTTCAGTGCAATGCGTGAACGTGGTGCAAGTGTAACAGATATTGCAATTTTGGTTGTTGCTGGTGATGATGGAATTAAACCTCAAACAGTTGAAGCAATAAACCACATAAAGAAAGCAAATGTTCCAATGATTGTTGCTGTTAACAAAATGGACAAAAAAGAGTTTAATTTGGAAAGAGTTAAACAGCAGTTAACAGAAAACAATGTTGTTCCAGAAGAATGGGGTGGCGACACAATTGTTGTTCCAATTTCTGCTCTTACTGGACAGGGAGTTGATAAACTGCTAGAAATGGTTCTTTTGGTTGCAGACATGAAAGAACTCAAATCTAACCCAGATGTTAACGCACTTGGAATGATAATTGAGTCTAAACTAGACAAAGGTAAGGGCCCAATTGCAACAATAATTGTTCTAAATGGAACCCTAAAAGTTGGTGACACTGTGATTTCAGGTGTTCACGCTGGAAAGGTTAGAGCTCTTATTAATGATAAAGGTGCAAACATTAGAAAAGCACCACCAAGCACACCAGTTTCTGTTTTGGGGCTTGACGGCGTTCCAAATGTTGGAGACAACATTTATGTTGTTGATGAAAAAATGAGCAAACAAGTTTTGGCAGAAAGAAAGAGAAGAGTTCAAACCGAAAAGATTAACGCTAAATCTAACTTCTCGATGGAAGAGTTTTTATCTCACGATGCTGGAAGCGAAAAGAAAGTTTTGAACGTCATTGTTAAAGCAGATGTTCAGGGTTCATTTGAAGCCTTGGTTGAAATGCTCAACAAGGTTCAAAATGAAGAAGTTAGAGTTGAGTGTATTCACGGTGGAGTTGGTGCAATCAACGAAAACGATGTTTTGCTTGCAAAATCAGCTGATGCTGAACTTATTGGTTTTAACACAAAGCCAGACAGCAAAGCTCAAATTATCATTGAGCACAACAAAATGCCACTATTTATGTCTAAAATTATTTATCAAATTGTGGACTATATTTCAAAGAAAATTAAAGCAATGAGAAAGCCAATCTTTGAAGAAAGAGTTATTGGTCACGCAGAAGTTATCAGAATATTTAAAATCAGCCGTATTGGAACAGTTGCTGGTTGTGTTGTGAAAGATGGAAAAATCACAAAGAACTCAAAAATCAGGTTGTTTAGAGGCAAAGATTTGCTTGTTGACACAACAATCACAACACTTCAAAAAGATAAAAACGACATCAAAGAAGTTTTGGCAAACATGGAGTGCGGAATTAAACTTGAAGGCCACAACGACATATTGGTTGGCGACACAGTTGAAAGCTATGTTATTGAACAAATAGAAAGAGACTAATCTTAATAGAAAATCACTATTAAGATTTTCTTGTTTAAAGGGGGGAGAAAAAATGAGCACAAGAACAGATAGGTTGAACAGTGAGGTGCAAAAAACGCTCACACAAATTATTGCAAATGAACTCAAAGATCCACGCATTAATGGAATGATAACAATAACAAAAACAGAGGTTAGTGCAGATTTAAGCCACGCAAAAGTTTTTGTGAGCATTTTGTCTCCAAATAAAAAGGCGGAGGACCTAACTTTTAACATTTTGGTTAATTGTTCTTCATTTATTCGAAAAAGTTTGTCACAAAAGTTAAACATGAGGTTAACTCCTGAAATACACTTTTTTAAAGACACAACTTGGGAAGAAGCGGCAAAAATGGATAGGCTTTTGGATAGTTTAAACGTAAAACCGGAGGAAAACTAATGACTTTTTTGCAAAAACTATTAAACGCAATTAAAGATGCCAAAACAATTGCAATTTTCACTCATAAAGATAGCGATCATGATTGCATTTGTTCGGGCTTAGCGCTACAAAGAATAATTAAGCAATTTGGGAAAGATTCAACACTTTTTGTGGAAAAAACACCTAGTGCTGGCATTTTACGCATTGTTGGCGAACAAAAATATGAAACTGTTTCAAATAAGCAGTTTGATGTTGGAATTTGCGTGGATTGTTCAGAAATAACGAGGCTATGTGATGAAAATATGAAGGTATTTTTAGCATCAAAAACAAAGTTTAACATAGACCACCACCAAGACAACAAAAATTTTGCCGATTTTAACTATGTTAAGCGTGGAATGAGCAGTTGTTGTGAAGTTCTATTTTGGCTATTTAAAAGCAAGATTAAACTTGATTATGAGCTTGCAAAATTTTTATATTCTGGAATGTATATGGATTGTGGAGCATTCACATATTCGTCAGTTAATGACAAAACTCTGAAATGTGCCAGTGAACTAATAAAGCACTGCAAAGATGTGAATGACAACTTCTATGTTTGTTTTGGTGTTGTTGGAGAGGAAAACTTTCAAGTCACAAAAAGGGCTTTTGAATCTGTTAGGTTATATGAAAAGGGTCAAATTGCTGTTTCAATTCTCAGAAAAAAAGATTTTGAAGAGTTCAAGGCAAAAAGAAGTGACGGCAAATTTATGGCAAGTTATCTTCAAAACATTAGGGGTGTGAAAATTGGAATAAGCATCAGTGAAGATGCTGAAAACGAGTGGAGAGTGAGCCTTCGAACAGCATGTGAGGGGGTTAATGTTTCAAATATCGCTCACAGATTTAACGGAGGCGGGCATGTTAGAGCTTCTGGTTTAACTCTAAAGGGTGATATTGAAAAAGCACTTCATGCTTTAATTCAAGAAAGCAAAAAGGAACTAAACAGATGAATGGGTTTTTCTGTGTGAACAAAGAGTTTGGCGTTAGCAGTGCAAAAGCCGTTTGGCAACTAAAGAAAAAGC
Source organism: Clostridia bacterium (assembly GCA_016290255.1). Classification (GTDB taxonomy): domain Bacteria; phylum Bacillota; class Clostridia; order Christensenellales; family UBA1242; genus UBA7584. Next base: position 9,071 of record JAEETG010000130.1, on the reverse strand, counting down.
TTAACATAAAAGACAAGATTGGCCACATGGGAACACTTGACCCAAATGCAACAGGGGTTTTGGTTGTTGGCGTTGGCAGAGCAAATAGGCTTTTTGACATAATGCTGCAAAAGCGTAAAACATATGTTGCAACTTTTTCATTTGGTTATGAAACTGCAACTTTGGATTCGGAGAGCAATGTTATTGTGCAAAGAAGCGAGCATATTCCAACGGAAGAAGAAATAAACGCAAATATTTCTAAAATGATTGGAAAGCAAGAGCAGATTGCGCCACTATATTCTGCAAAAAGCATCAACGGAACAAGGGCATATATGCTAGCAAGAAGCGGGAAGCAGGCGGAAATTAAACCGCACAACATTGAAATCTATTCTTTCAAACTTTTGGAAAAGATTTCAGACAACAGTTTTAGTTTTGAAATTGAATGCAGTGGTGGAACATATATTAGAAGTATTTGCAGAGATTTTGCAAAAATTCTTAACTCTTGTGCAACAATGACGGCACTTAAGAGAACAAAGTGTGGAGACTTTTTAATTGAAAACAGCAAAAAAATTGAAGAAATAGAAGAAAAAGATATTATTCCAAACGATTTTGCAATAAAGTTTTTAGATGAGATAAAACTTTCAACAGAGCAAATACAAAAAATAAAAAATGGTTTAAAGATTAAAGTTGAGCAAAAAACAGGGAAATATAGGTTATATGATGAATCTGGCTTGGTTGGGATATGTTTTGTTGACGAAAATGGTTTAGCCAGCATTCCAACATGGCTTATATAAAGGAGAAAACATGGTTAGATTTGGTCCATCGGGAAATTGTGATTTATTTTATGAACTTGGCTATAAAGATAGTGAAGAAGCACCAAAATGGCTTAATTCAATGGGGCTCACGGCCTATGAATATGGGTTCACTTTGGGGCGTTTTCTCACCCCAGAGAAATCTAAAAAACTATTGGATGAAGCAAAAAAGTATGATATCAAAATCAGCGTTCACGCTCCATATTACATAAATTTTTGTAACACCAGCCCAAGCTCCATTGAAAATAACAACAAATATGTGCTAAATAGTTTGAGAGGCCTTAAGATGCTTGGTGGAACAAACTGCGTTGTTCATGTTGGCTCTCAAATGAAATTAGATAGAAAAGAAGCCTTTCTAAATATGGAAAAGGGATTAAAGGACTTTTTGGAGTTATATTATCAGGAAGACCTTCAAAATCAACACATAAACCCAGAAACAATGGGTAAATTTTCAAACATTGGAACAGTTGATGAGATTTTGGAGATTTGTTCGTGGGACAAAAGTTTGTATCCATGCTTTGATTTTGGTCACATCAACAGCATAACAAATGGATCTCTTAAAACAAAGCAAGATTTTTTGGATATTTTTAACAAAGCAATCGATAAACTTGGTTTTGAAAAAGTTAATGATTGTCACATTCATTTTTCAAAAATTAAATATGGAGAAAAGGGTGAGATTGTTCACTTAACATTTGAAGATAATGTCTATGGGCCAAATTATGAACCATTTTTGGAAAGCGTGAAAGAGTTAAAAATCAATCCAACAATAATAAGTGAATCCAAAGGCACTCAAGCCCCAGATGCACAAACAATGAAAAACTATTTTGAAAAAATAAAATGAAATCTGAAAGATTTCTTTTTTAAAACTAAAATGAAATCCAAGTGGATTTCTTTTTTTGTTCTATATATTTTTCTCCGTCCATATAATAGAAAGTGGGAGAGGAGAAATGTTTGAAAATTTTTTGCCAGACAGAATTTCTAGGGCACTAAATAGCCTAAACAAAAAAGGGCTTCAGGAAATAAGAATTAGAGTGAAACAGCCAGTGATGGTTTGTTATGGAACAAATTTTTATTTGGGAGAAAGCGGAATAACCGATCAAAAAGAATATGCTTTAAGTTGCTCATTTGATGAAATGCAAGACATAATTTTCAAGGCTTGCGAGTGTTCTGTCTATGCCTACAGCGAGGAGTTAAAGAAATTGTTTATAACTCTTGGGAGCGGCCAAAGAATTGGTGTGTGCGGTGAAATTGTTTGCGAAGATGGAAAGATTAAAACAGTGAAAAACTTTTCTTCCATAAACATAAGGCTTTTGCATCAAGTTCCAAATTGCAGCCTAAAGACACTCCCTTTTTTGTATAACGATGAAGGAGTTTTTAACACTCTAATAATAGCTCCACCAGGTGCAGGCAAAACAACATATTTGCGAGATTTATGTTATCAACTCTCTAGCAAAAACATTGTGAGGAATTTGCTTATTTTGGATGAAAGGGGAGAAATTGCTCCAAAGCAATTTGATGAAATGATTTTCAACGTTGGCGAAAACACAGATGTTTTGTCTTATTGCACAAAGGCATATGGAATTGAAAACGGCATCAGAGTTTTTTCGCCCACAGCAATTGCAATGGATGAAATAGCAAGCGAAGAAGATGTTTTATCTCTTAACTTTGCCATTGGTTCAGGAGTTAAAATCATTGCAACAGCACATGCACAAAACATTAAAGAACTGTTCAGGAAACCGTATTTTGAAAAACTGTTGCAATCAAAAGTTTTTGACCGTTTTGTTGTTCTTTCAAACAAAAATGGGGTGGGAACGATTGAGGGAGTTTTTAGTGCTGAACAAACAGTTTTGATGTCTAGGGGATAAAAATGCGTTTTATTCTATCTTTTTTCCTATTGGTGATAATTTGCTTGTTTGGGTTGTTTTTACACAGAAAAACACTAAAAAAGCTTGTTTTTTACACAGATTTTTTGCAATTTTGCAAAAATCTTCAAACTGAAATTGGTTTTTTTCACAGCAAAATGCCATCAATTATTTCAAAACAAAATTTTTCTGCCGACTTTTCACATCTTCTTTCAAACTGTTTGGATGGCAATATGCACTCAACATTGGAAAAGTTTTCTTATCTAAAAAATGAGGACAAAAATGAAATAGAAAATTTTTTTAAACGTTTGGGAAGAAGTGGGGTTGATGGTGAAAAAAATGAAATTCAAAATATGATTTCAGTTTTGGAAGAAAAGATAAAAGAGATGAAAACAATTTCTTTAAAAAAAAGTAAACTAAAATTTAGTCTTTGTGTGATGTTTGGTTTGTTTGTTTTTATTATTCTAATTTAGGTGAAATATGGATGTTGAAATAATATTAAAAATTGCGGGAATTGGAATACTGATTTCAGTTGCTTGTCAAGTTTTGAAACAAGCGGGGAAAGAAGAAATTGCAACGCTTGTTAGCCTTGGCGGGATTGTTGTTGTTTTGGCTATGGTTGTGAATATGATTTCTGAGCTGTTTACATCGGTTGGAAGTTTGTTTTATCTTTTTTAACTTGCGGGGTGATGAAGTGTGGAAATTTTTCTAAAAATAATTGGTTTAAGTTTTCTAACAACAATTTCTTTTTTAATTCTAAAGCCCAGCAAACCAGATCTTGCAATGATTGTGGGGCTTGCTGGTTCCGTTTGTATTTTTCTGTACATAATAGACCTTGTTGAACAGGTGTTTGGGCTTTTTGATTATATTATGCAGCTCACGCATTTGGATTCAAAACTTTTCACACTTCTAATAAAAATTATTGGAGTTGGTTATATAACAGAGTTTAGTGCCAATCTTTGCTTGGATAGTGGAAACAGCAGCATGGCTTCAAAAATATTGCTTGCAGGCAAACTTGTTATATTTGTTATGTCCATTCCAATCATCACAACGCTTTTGGAATTAATTGTGGGATTGATGCCATGAAAAAATGTATTATTTCATTGATTGTTGTTTGTTTTGCTTTATGCTTTTGCGGAGCAGGTGGTGTTTGTTATGCTGATGAGGGTGATGAACAAAACTTGGAACAAGAACTGGGGGAAATGGCAACAGAGCAAATATCAAGCCTAGATTTTTCTGAGCTTCAAGAGGTTTTGGATAAGCTTGGAGAAAATGAAATCAAAATGTTTGGCTCAACAAGTTTTTTCGATAAGGTCACAAGGCTTATTAATGGTGATTTTGGTGGTGGCTTTTCTTCCTTTTTTGATGCTTTCATAAAAACAATGTTTGGGGATATTTTGGGCTTTGTTCCACTGTTATGCACAACAATAATAATAACAATTTTGTGTTCAATTATTTCAAGCCTAAAGTCAGACAAAATTAGGGGTGTGGGTGAGGTTGTGAACTTTGTTTGTTTTGGGGCTGTTGCTTTCATTATTTCCGCTATTATTGTTGGGGTTTTCACAACAGTTAAGGAAACAGTGTCATCAATGCAAACACAAATGAGCATAATGTTTCCAATGCTTCTAACTTTTTTGGCGTCTGTGGGAGGAACCGTTTCTGTTGGGATATATCAGCCGGCTGTTGCAATTTTGTCGCAAGTTGTTGTTTCGATTTTTATGTTTATTTTGATGCCAGTTTTTGTTTTTATCTTTGTTTTAACAATTGTTAATAATTTTACGCATAATATCAAACTTGAGAAGATGATAGATTTTTTTAAAAGCACTTTAAAATGGATTTCAACAATAACTTTTGGTGCCTTTTTGGGCGTTCTTGGGATTCAGGGAATTGTTGCTGGAAGTTTTGATGGGGTGAGCATCAAAATGACAAAGTTTGCTTTAAAAAGTTATGTTCCAATTTTGGGAGGATATTTGTCTGATGGATTCAATGTTGCAATGGCTGGGAGCATATTAGTTAAAAACGCCGTGGGGGTAAGCGGAATCATTTTGCTTTTATCCAGCATTTTGTCACCAGTTGTGAGCATTTTGTCGCTTATGCTCATGCTCAAACTCTGTTCTGCCATTTTGGAACCAACAACAAACTCAAATATCCCAAATTTTTTGCATCAAACATCAAAACTTCTTGGCTTAATTTTGATGATTTTGTTGGGAGTTGCGTTTATGTATGTTATAACAGTTGGCCTAATTTTGTGCACTGCAAATGTTTTTTAGGGGGCATATATGAGTGAAATATCGCTGTATCTTTTGTCTATTGTTGGCGTTTCTGTTGTGTCGGTTTTATTTGATATAATTTTGGTTGAGGGGAAATTGTCAAAATATATCAAGAGCATCATGGGGATTGTTCTAGTGTTTGTGATGGTGTGTCCGCTCCCAAAATTGCTTAAAACTGATTTTAGTGTTTCAAACATATTGGATGACTCCATAAATTTTAACTCTGGTTATAAAGATGTTTTTTCAAATCAACAAAAGAAAATAATTGAATCATCACTGGAGAAAAAACTATTGGAAAACGGTTTTATGAACACTCATGTTGAAATATGGGGTGATTTTAGTGATGATGAGTTAAAAATAAACTATGTTTTTGTCGATTTGCAAAATTTGGTTCTATCTCATGAAAAAGAACATATAAATAAGTATGAAGCTATAAAAACTTTGCTTATGGAACAAACTGGTGTTGATGAGGGGCAGGTGATTATCAGTGGTTAAATTAAATTTTTTGAATAAACTCAAAATTTTTCAAAAACTCAAAAAAATTAAACACATTGAGTTTATTGTTGTGGGGGTTCTTGCTGCTATAATTATTTTTATTGTTTTTGCAGATTTTAATAAACCACAAACAAAAACCACCTCAAGTGAAATAAGTTTGAACAAAAGTTCATCAACTTTTGAATACGCTTCACAACTTGAAAATAGAATTGAAGGAACACTTTCCAAAATTAGTGGTGCTGGAAATGTTAAGGTTCTGCTCACTTTTAATGGAGTTAAAGAACTTGTTCTTGCAAAACAGACAGATGAAAAAACAAGCAAAACAACCAATTCTGCTGCCAATGGAACACAAAATTCAACAGAAACATCAACTGTTAGCACAGAACCTGTTTTGGTTAATGAAAATGGTTCAACAAACCCAATTGTTTTAATGGAGATATTGCCTGAAATAAAGGGGGTGATTGTTGTTGCACAAGGGGCAGATAACATAAGAGTAAAATTAGATCTTTTGAAAGCCATTCAAGCGCTTTTAAAAGTTGATTCAAGCCAAGTGGAAATTTTTGCAGGGAATTAAAAGGAGATAACAAAATGTTTACTAAAAAAAAGAAAATAGTTGTTTTGGTGTCAATGGTTGCACTTCTTGTTTTAACTGGATTTTTGAACCTAACACTAAACAAACAAGCAATTTCAACAACTTCAACAGAAGAAAGTTATTCAACACAAAGTTTTTTTGAAAGCTATAGGGTGGACAGGAACACATCAAGAGAACAACAAGTTCTATATTATAAAGCCGTGTTAGAAAGTGAAAACTCAACAGAGGAAGCCAAAAAGGAAGCAGAAAAGAACTTATCTCAAATGGCAGCAAAACAAGAACAAGAACTTGTTTTGGAAGGGTATATTTTGGCAAAAGGGTTTAATGATGCAGTGGTATCATTCACAGATAACTATGTGAATGTTATGGTTAAGTCAAGTGAACTAAATGACGCTCAAGTTGCCCAAATTGTTGAAGTTGTTCAAGAACAAACGGCAAAATCTATTGATAACATCAAAATTATTCCTGTTGAATAGTTGCTTTAAAAAAAAATATATGCTATACTCCTATTATAAGGGAAAAGGGGAGCGCATTTATGAATTATAAAACACAAACAACAGCAAGTGATGGTTTGGTGACATACAACAAAAAAATATTGTTGTCAATAATAAATTTGGCTGCAAAAGAAATTAGTGGAGTTAGCTCACTTTGTGCAAACTTTAAAGGCAGCTTTATGAAGAAAATGTTTTCAAAAAACTATTATGAAGGTGTTGAGGTGGTAAACACAAAAGATGGTTTGGTTGTTGATGTTTATCTAAACATATACTCAAACTATAATGTGTCTGATGTTGCTTTCAGAGTTCAAGAAAATGTTAAAAGTGGAATTATATCAATGATGAACATGCCAATTCGCTCAATCAATGTGAGAGTTATGGGTGTTGATTTTGTTGCGGAAAAGAAATAAGGATATTCCCTCTATTTTTGGAGGGTTTATTTTTTGTGAAGGAGTTTTTATATGAGCAGAAAAATTGCAAGAGAAAAAGCTTATCAAGTTTTGTTTGGAGCTATTTTTGATGGTGACTATGATTACAAACTTTCGCTTGATGAGATGCAAAAAGAGTGGAAACTAAACGATAGTGATTTTGCTTTTGTTAATGAAATATGCAAAGGGGTTCAAGAAAACAAAGATGAACTCTTGAGTGTCTTGTCAAAAAACCTAAAGGGCTATCAATTATCTCAACTTTATCAATCAGACAAAGTTGTTTTGCTTATTGCGCTTTATGAACTCTTGCACACAAAAACCCCTCAAAAAGTTGTTGTTAATGAAGCCATAGAAATAAGCAAAATCTATGGAATTGAAAAGAGCCCAAAGTTTGTTAATGGTGTTTTATCAGGAGTTTTGAAAAATTTATGAGTGAAAATATGATCAGTGTAACCCAGTTTTCAAACTATGTTAAACAGATTTTTAACAGTGAAGAGCTTTTGCACAACATTTCAATATATGGAGAAGTCTCTGATTTTAATGTGGTTAGGGGAACTGCATATTTCAATTTGAAAGACAGTGAATCACTTTTGCCTTGCGTTAGATTTTCGGTTGATGAACTTTCATATGTCCCAAAAGAGGGAGATATGGTTATTGTTGTTGGCTCGCCAAATTACTACACAAAGGGTGGTAGGTTTAGTTTTGTTGTGAAAGAAATAAAGGCATATGGCCTTGGAGTTCTTTATCAGCAGTTTTTGGAATTAAAAGCAAAATTAGAAAAAGAAGGCCTTTTTGATGAGAAAAACAAAAAGCCTATTCCAAAATTCATCAAAAAGATTGGGGTTGTCACATCTGAGACGGGTGCGGTTATTCAAGATATTATTGACGTTAGTCACAGAAGAAATCCAATGCTCAACATTTTATTGTATCCAGCAAAAGTTCAAGGAATTGGGGCGGAGCAAACAATATGTGCTGGAATTGAGGCGTTAGACCAAACCGATGTTGATGTGATTATTGTCGCTCGTGGCGGAGGATCACTTGAAGATTTGAGCACTTTTAACACAGAAATCGTTGCAAGAGCAATTTTTAACGCAAATAAGCCATTGATTTCTGCGGTTGGTCACGAAACGGATTTCACAATTGCTGATTTTGTTGCAGACCTTAGAGCTCCAACTCCATCAGCGGCAGCTGAAATTGTTTCAAGTGATGTTGGTGCGTTTGTTGAACGATTTAATGTTGTTTTGCAAAAAATTGATAGCACCTACACAGATATTATAGAAAGCGGTAAGGAAAACATTTTTGATTTGTTTGATGAAATATGTGTTTTTATGGAAAAGAATATAGATAGAAAGCACAAACCACTTAATGAACTTATGATTGGGTTTAAACATGTGTCCGATAGTTCATTTGTGCAAATTGCACAAAAACTTGATTTACTGACAAGCAAAATTGAACTTAATAACCCGCTATCCATACTGAAGAGGGGATACGCTAGCATCGAAAACAATGGCAAAAGAGTTGCAAAACTAAGTGATGCAAAAGTTGATGATGAGGTTCAAATAAAGGTTGTTGACGGAAAATTTTTGGCAAAAATAACAAACAAGGAGGAAAACTGATATGACATTTGAAGAAAATGTGAAGCGTTTGGAAGAAATATTAAAACAAATGGAATCTGGAAAACTAACACTAGAAGAAATGAACAAAGTGTTTAGTGAGGCTTGCGACATTTCAAAAAAGAGTTATGAAATGCTGAGTGAGAGCAAAGGGAAGATAACCGTTCTTAGAAAAGAGATTGAAAAGTTGACTGAAAAACCTCTATAATTTGTTATAACAGTTCATTACTGATAATATAATAATATATGGATTCAGATAATGGTGTTGAAATTTTGTCTAACAAAAGAAGTGGACTAAAAGATAAGCTTTGGTACTTTGAGCTTTTTATTGTGTCACTTCTTTTGTGTTTTTTGTTTTCAATAATTTCACAACTACTTCTCATCAATGCGAATTTGGCACTTGCACTTTTTTTGGTTTTGCTTCTTATTTTTGTTAGTGTTGTTTTCGACATAATTGGAGTTGCGGTTGCGGCAAGCAACATCAAACCATTTTTGGAAATGAAGAACAATAAAAACACTAGGGGAG
>JAEETG010000129.1 GCA_016290255.1 Clostridia bacterium | reverse complement strand
TATCCATCATCACACACACTACTTTTTTGTTCAGTTTTGTTCTCTGCAATGTTCTATTTGATGTATTTCACAAAGAACATCAAAGTTGTGAGAGTTTTGCAAGTTGTGTTTGGGCTTTTGATGGTTTGTGGTGTTGTTACCAGAATACTTTCAGGAATGCACTGGGCAACAGATATCATCGGCTCAATAATTTTGAGTGCAGCCCTTGTGTTTGCACTGTTTGGAACAAATTTCTTTTTCAGCGAAAGAGCAGAGGAAAAAGCTGTTGAAGAGCCAAAACAAATGGAAAAAGTTGAGAATGAAAAAAGAAGCTAAAATTAGCTTCTTTTTTTGCATTATTATCTAATTTTTCCAACAAAAACGGCACTTTTTCCAAGTTCTTCTTCAATTCTTGTAAGCTGATTATATTTTGCAACTCTGTCACTTCGAGATGGTGCCCCAGTTTTGATTTGGCCAGCACAAGTTGCCACTGCAATGTCAGCAATATAATTGTCTTCAGTTTCTCCACTGCGGTGTGAAACAATGCTCGCAAATCCAGCATCTTTTGCCATTTTGATTGCGTTTAGAGTTTCGGTCACAGTTCCAATTTGGTTAAGTTTAATTAGAATTGCGTTGGCGGCTTTTTGTTTTATTCCAGTTGCCAAAATTTTGGTGTTTGTCACAAACAAATCATCTCCAACAATTTGGATTTTCTTTCCAAGTTTTTTGGTGAATTTTTTCCAAGAATCCCAGTCGTCTTCATCAAAGCCATCTTCAATTGAAATGATAGGGTATTTTGCAATCAAATCTTCATAATAGGAAAGCAGTTCATCGGCAGAATATAGTTTTTTGCTCTTCCAGAAATAATAACCATCTTTGTTGAGTTTTTTGGCTTCATTTCTCATTTCACTTGCAGCAACGTCAAGGGCAATTTGGAAGTCCTTTTTAGGTTTAAATCCAGCTTCTTTAATTGCCTCAACCAAAAAGGCGAGGGCTTCTTCATCTTTTTTAAATTTTGGAGCAAATCCACCTTCATCACCAACGGCTGTTGAATAGCCATTTTCTTTCAAAACTCTTTTAAGAGTGTGAAACACTGTGTCACACCAAAGAAGAGCCTCACTCCAACTTTTTGCTCCTGTTGGCATAATCATAAATTCCTGAATGTTAAGGCTGCTGTCTGCGTGCTTTCCACCGTTTAGCACATTCATCATTGGAACAGGGAATTGCTTTCCATTTCCAAGATACTTAAATAGGCTCACTTTTTTGGAGTTTGCTGCCGCTTTTGCAACAGCCAGTGACACGCCAAGAATTGCGTTTGCACCAAGTTTTGCTTTGTTTTCTGTGCCATCTAGGTCAATCATAAGTTTGTCTATTTTTGCTTGGTTAAAAACATTTTGCCCAACAACGCATTTTGCAATTTTTGTGTTAACATTTTTAACCGCTTTCAAAACTGATTTTCCAAAATAATAGTTTTTGTCGCCGTCTCTAAGTTCAATTGCTTCTTTTGAGCCCGTTGATGCTCCAGATGGAACAGATGCTCTTCCAAAAGCTCCACTTTGCGTGAAAACATCAACTTCCACTGTTGGAGTTCCACGGCTGTCCAGAATTTGCCTTGCTTTAATTTTTGTTATGATATCTGCTTTCATTTTTTCACCTCAAATTTTTTATATACATTTATTATATATCATTTGCAATTTTTTTCAAAACAAAAAAGGGTGAAAAATAAAAGAAGTGAAATTCACTTCTCATAATTTTTGATAGCATTTTCAAGTTTTTACTTGTCGCCAAAGGCAGCACTATTTGTCTTTTTGGCAATTTGTTCCATAAGTTTTGTTTTTTCTTCTTTCAAAGTTAACAACTCAAGATATGCTTTAAGTTGTTCAATTTCTTTCTTTTCTTTTTGAATTTGGTCATTTATGTTAACTGTTGGAACACTCATTTTTGATTCAACGCCATATAGCATGGAACACACTGCGTCACGAAGAAAAACGCTTCTTTTTATACCGTTTTCCTCACAGTAGGCATCCAAATCTTCTTTAAGCTCGGCTGAAAGCCTGATTGACACTTTTTCACCCTCATTGATGTTGCTTTCTTCTTTTGTTTTCTTTCCCATAATATCACCCCTAAATTATTTTCAAAAATGATTATATCACAAAGTTAAAGTTTGTCAAGATTAAATTTTTGCACTTTTTGTTCTTTGCTTGCTTTTTTCTCACGCGCGTGTTATAGTATATATATTATATATAATGAAAAAGGAGAAAAACTATTATGGCAAACATACTAGACGAATTAAAAGAAAGGGGTCTTGTTAAACAAACTGTTTTTGAAGAAGACCTTCACAGCTTACTCGACAAGGAGAAAGTTGTTTGCTATTGTGGCTTCGACCCATCTGCAGACAGCCTCCATGTTGGAAACATTGTGGCTCTAGCTAACCTTTTGAGAATGAAAAAAACAGGGCACAAAGTTATTGCCCTTGTTGGAGGGGCAACTGGAAAGATTGGAGACCCAACAGGCAGAAACGACATGCGTCCACAAAAGACTGCAGAGCAGATTAAACACAATGTTGAATGCATCAAAAAGCAAATTAAAGACTTTTTCGAACTAAACGGCGAAAGCGATGTTATGATTGTTAACAACGATGATTGGTTAAGTAAACTCAGTTACTACGACTTTCTAAACGAAATTGCAATGAACATGTCTGTTAACCGTATGCTTGCAACAGAATGTTTTAAGGCAAGAATGGAAAATGGATTAACTCTTGCAGAATTTGCATATATGCCAATGCAGGCCTACGACTTTTTATACCTTTTCAAAAACTATGGTTGCACAGTTGAGTTTGGTGGCGATGACCAATGGGGAAACATTTTGGCTGGAGTTGAACTCATTCGAAAGAAAGAAGGAGCTCCTGTGTTTGCTGCAACTGTTCCACTTCTCACAAAGGCAGATGGAACCAAAATGGGAAAATCTGCTGGCGGGGCGGTTTGGATGAGCAGTGAAAAATATAGCGATTATGATTTCTACCAATTTTTTAGAAATATGGAAGATGCCAAAGTTAAGGAAATATTCAAAGTGCTCACTCTTTTGCCTCTTGATGAAATTGAAGATATTTGTAAAGGTGAGGGAAGAGCACTAAACGCAGCAAAAGAAAGGCTTGCATATGAAGTTACAAAATTTGTTCGCGGAGAAAAGAGTGCAAAAGAAGCACAAGAACAGGCAAGAGCAAACTTTGGTGGAAATG
>JAEETG010000015.1 GCA_016290255.1 Clostridia bacterium | reverse complement strand
TTAACCCAAACCTAAATGTGAAGTTTTCAACATATGCCGTGCCAATGATTGTTGGAGAAATTAGAAGATTTATGCGTGATGACTCTCCCCTACGGGTTTCCAGAAGCCTTAGAGACATTGCCTACCAAACACTAAAAGCAAGAGAAAAAATTGAAGCCAAAACACAAAAGGACGCCAGTTTTGAAGAAATTGCCTGCGAAATTAATGTTCCAATGCAAGAAATTGCTTGCGCAATGGACGCAATTAGCCAGCCAATGAGTTTGGAAGAACCTGTTTATTTTGATGACAACGACACATCTTTTTTGTGCGATTATATTCAAGATGAAAAAGAAACAGACGAAAGTTTAATTAACAGCGTTTCAATAAAAGATGCCATAAGTGAACTTGACGAAAGAGAAAAAAGAATTCTTTTGATGCGTTATTATCACGGAAAAACCCAAATTGAAGTTAGTGAAGAAGTTGGAATAAGCCAAGCACAAGTGAGCAGACTTGAAAAAAATGCCCTAAAGTTTGTGAAAAAGTTTTTGATTTAAAGTTGTTTTGATATCCCCTTTTTCATTTTTGTGAGAATTTTCTTTTCAATTCTTGAAATGTAGCTTTGAGAAATGTTGAGCATGTCGGCAACTTCTTTTTGCGTTCTTTCTTTTTCTTCACCAAGCCCAAACCTTAGTTTCACAATTTGTTTTTCTTTTTCGTTTAGTTTGTTCAAAACCGCCCAAACAGCCTCTTTTTCCACATTTGTGTCCATGAAAGCAAACACTTCTTCTGCATCAACTCCCAAAACATCAGACAGAAGAAGTTCGTTGCCATCACCATCATAAGAAAGAGGTTTGTCCAAAGATGTTTCTTTTCTTTGCTTACTAACTTTTCTTAGGTGCATGAGTATTTCATTTTCAATGCAGCGAGAAGCATATGTTGCAAGTTTTATTTTTTTGTCTAAATTAAAAGTGTTAACTGCCTTAATTAAGCCAATGCTGCCAACAGAAATGAGGTCTTCCAGTTCCACCCCACTGTTTTCAAACTTTTTTGCAATGTAAACAACAAGCCTTAAGTTCTTTTCAATAATTTCTTGCCTTGCCTTTTTGTCACCATTCATAAGTTTTAACAAACACTCATTTTCTTCTTCTTGCCCCATTGGCTCTGGCAAACTTTCGTTTGAACATAAATATAGCAAGAACTCATCTTCGTTCAAACCAATTTTTTCTTTAAAAAGTTTTTGTATTATTTTTCTAAAAAATTTAAACATTTGCTCCCTCCAACATTTTTGGGCTTAATATGGCATCAAAGCCCTTTCCACAAAACATTTTGTCATCATAAACGCCAACGCATATGTCAATATCTTTTTTATTAATCTGGCACTTTGCATCAAAGGATAAAACTTTTGTTTTGCCTGCAACACTTAAAACACATAATTCTTGCGGATTTATCCCCCTTAATTTTTGATATTTTTTCAAAACTAATGAAAGCATCTCATCACTGTTAAAAAAGTTTTTTAACAGTTTTTCTGAAATCATCACAACAGGTTTTCCATCCTTTCCAACAAGGGTGTTGCCTGTGTCTAAAAATCCGTTCAAAACTGCTTTTTTGTTGTTTATAAAAAGCGTGATTTCATATAAAAATGCAGATATTTTCTTTTTCGCAAAAAACCTTTTTATTAAATATTGCAAACACAAAAACATAACAAAGCAAAGTGAAACAATTCCAACAACTGGAACACTGCTTGCATACAAAAAATTATCTGTAATTTGCATCCCAAAAACGGAAAAAGCAGCATAAACCATTCCACCAAAAACAAAAGTGTAACCAAGCAATAGGAAAGATTTTGTGAATATCTTTTTGAAAGAAAAACACAACATATATGACATACAAAAACAAACACAAAGTTTTATGACAAAAAACAAGATATTTGAAACATCAATCTTCACGCTAAACAAAGCAAACACTGCCCCAAACAAACTTGAAAACGCCACACCCCACCAGTTTGTTTTCTCTTTCAAGGTTTTTGAAACCAAAAACAAAATTAAGCCATCAATCACAATATTTTCAAACAAAACATTTTCCACATACACAGTCATCACAAAACCTCAAAAACAATTTTATAACAACAAAAACAAAAAAGACGCCAAAAATTTTTGACGTCTTTTTGTGTTTTTGCATTATTTTGTTGATTTTTGCAAAAATAATTAGAATTGACAAACAATAACTGCTGTTCCAATAATCATTAGAAGAAGTCCAACGAATATTGCAACGCAACCAATCAAAAGGATGATTTTATATGTTTTGCTTTCCTTATATGTTAAAGCGTTAACAGATTTATCTGCCCTTAGTGTTAGAACCTTGGCAAGAAGAGTTATAACAATGCCAATAACCAAAATAATTGTTGCAATCAAAATCATTGGTTCTGTTAAAAATGTTAGAGCTGTTCTTGTTCCTGGTTCTCGAGATAATAAGTTGTAAATCATAATGTACCCTCCAAATATTCTAGTGCCATTATATCACAAAGCAACAAAATTGGCAATATCTATTTTGAAAAATATTGAAAAAAGTGTGAAAAAATCCTATTATTAGGGCTTTTTGACACTTTTCAACAAAATGCCGAGGCAGAAACAACACTAAAAAAAGTTTATGTAACAAAATAAACTACAAAAAAATATAATGGTTATGCAGGCAGCAATTCACAAATTTTATACAAAAGAAAACAAAAAGCCACCTCTATAAATGTTTCTTTGATATAAAACTGTTTTACAATCAAGCCCTTACATTGTAAAAATGCCTGTCTGCACAAACCCTCCCACAGTTTTGTGGGTTTTTTTGTTGAAAAAAATTTGTCTATATGATAATATATTTTCAAAGGAAAAACAAAAAATGAACTACAAAATTGAAAAAGATAAAATTGTTATAAGTGACCTAAAAACATTTGATATTAAGTCCATTTTGGATAGTGGACAAATGTTTCGCTATAGACTGGAAAATGGTGAGTATGTTGTTCAAAGTTGTGATAAAGTTGCAAAAATAAGCTATATAGATGCAAAAAATGTGGTATTAACAAGCAAAAATTTAAATTATTTCGCAAAATTCTTTGACTTTGACACTAATTATGATATAATACTCACAGAACTAAGTAAGTTCAATTTCATGGCGCCAGCCTTAAAATACTCTTGTGGCGTGAGAATATTAAAACAAGATGCTTTGGAAACGCTTATTTCTTTCATAATTTCTGCCAACAACAATATTAAAAGAATTAAAAAAAGCGTGAACTACATCTGTGAGCACTTTGGAAAAAGATTGGAAGACAAAAATTTTGCTTTTCCAACGCTTGAAGAACTCTCTCACATCACCGAAAAAGACTTTGTTTTGGCTGGAACTGGTTATAGAGCCCCTTATCTTGTGAAAACAGTTCAAAAGCTCTGTTCTGGTTTTGACTTAAAAGCACTTGAAAAGATGCCAACAGAACAAGCAAAAAAAGAGCTCTTAACATTGCCTGGAGTTGGGCCAAAAGTTGCCGATTGTGTTTTGCTGTTTGGCTTGAGGCACAAAAAAGTTTTCCCAGTTGACACTTGGATTGCAAAAGTCTACAATGATTATTTTGACAAAAATGAGCAAAATAGACAAAAGATGCGAAGTCACCTTGTGGAAACCTTTGGGGATTTATCAGGAATAGCACAACAATATTTGTTCTATTATAAAAGAGAAAATTAAAAAATGGGGAGAAAAAATTATGAGTAACATTGCACTATTTATTGACATTGACAACGCAAAAGTTAATTTGCCAGTGTTTGAAAGCATTTTGAAAGCTTTGAGAAAAAGAGGTCGCCTTGCCTTTGTTAAGGTTTATGGTTTCAACGAAAGAAAGCACATAAAGTTTGGAGATATCATTGAAGAATATGGCTTTGAATCAGCACCAACAATGAGATTCAAAAAACGTGCAAAATCACAACTTGACACCAGAATTTTTGTTGATGCAGTGAAACTTTATTACACCGCTGACCACATCACAGAATATTGCTTTATGGCAGGAGCTGGAGACCTTGTGCCTCTTCTAAGTTTCTTGCGTGCTGGCGGAATCACACTCACAACAATCAAAACACCAGAAGTTACTGGAAATGACCACATGTTTGATGAGGCTATTGAAATTGATGAAGAATACAACCCACCGGTTAGACTTTCAAAAGTTCAAATGAGAAAGAGATTGGCAGCAATTTCAAAACGTTCTAAAGCACTCATGAAAAACGACCAAGGCAGCGAAGATGTCATCAAAGAAAGAGAAGAACTCATTAAAGAAATTGAATCACTTCTTATGGCAAGAAGTTCAGATATGGATGAGGAAGAAGAAGAAATGTATTCAGCTCTAGAT
>JAEETG010000128.1 GCA_016290255.1 Clostridia bacterium | reverse complement strand
CACGAAGTGGGAACACATTATCATACAGCGGATTTTCTGATTCAGGCAGTGGGCTTAGGGGAACAATAAGACAAACATTTTTTATAGATATAACAGGCACATCTTTCTTTTCAAATTCCTGGGTAACACCTGTTTCGATTAATAGCTGGACATATGGTCAAACAGCTTCAGAACTTCAGGGAACGCCTCTTCATCCTGGAACATCAACTTCTATTTCTTATTACTATTATGATGCATATTATAATTATGATGATGCTGAATCAATTCAAAAGCCAACTCTTCCAGGAAGATACGTTGTTTATATGTATAATTCAGGAGGGCAAAATTGTTCATCTGTTTCTGGGGCAGCTTCATTTTATGTTTATGCACCAACCCCGAGTGTTACAACGCCATACACTTACACGGGAAATTCAATTACCGCAACGCCAAATTATGACTCAAATTATGTGAACTATCCAAGCGGGAATGTTCAGACTAATATTGGTTCATACACTGCAACATTTACTGCAAAAACTCGGTCTGTTAGTTTCGAATACATAAACTGGGATATTGAAGACTACGATACAGAAACAATTAATATGCAGTTATATTTTAATAATGGATCAACAAGTTATTCTGTTTCGTGGCAAATTCAAAAGCAACAGGTTGTGATTCCAAGTGTTTCAGGTTCATTTACCTACGATGGCACAAGTAAATCTGCAACGATTGGACCATCAATTTATGTTCAAAGCCACGCACAATATGTTAATCAAACGGGAACTGCAAGTGCAACAAACGCGGGAACATACACAATCACTTTTGCTCTTAAAAACACCAGTGGTTACCAGTGGAGTGATGGAACAACAACAAACAAAACGGGTTCTTGGACAATTGCACGAGCGGCTGTTGCAACAAAGCCAACAGCCGCGGCTGGAACCAGTTTCACATACACTGGAAGTGCAATCAATTTTGGTGTTTCAAACTATAACACCAATTATATGACAAGGAGTGGAACATATCAATCCACTAATGTTGGTTCATATTCCGTAACTTTCACGCCAAAAGCAAACTATGCATGGACGGATGGCACAACAGGTGCTGTTACATTAAACTGGAACATAACACAAGCCACAAACAGTTGGACCAGTAACCCAAGCATCACAAGTTGGACATATGGTTCAGCACCAAGCACCGTAAATGTTGGAACACCAAAGTTTGGTGGTAGTGATTATTGGTGGATGGCAGTGAATGCCGACATTTTTGAAATGTATTATATTGTTGATACATTAGGTTTAACATCTTTTTACTCATCAACAAATAAGTCTAATTTAGAATATTATCTCTTTGAGGATTTCCAAAACTATCCAATTATACAAATTAGTAATACTGGGACAACAGGCAGTCAAACAAGTGGTCTTGATGCCAATAATACTACAATAACATGGTCAAGTTTGCCACCAGGAAGATACTATTTCTATAGTTTTATTGAAGGATCAAGTTCTAATTATACCACCTCTAATATGTATAAATTTTATGAATTCTATGTTTACGCACCAAAGCCAACAGTAACAAACAGCGGTCAATACACATATAACGGCAGCCCACAAGGCCCAACGGTTAGTGGAAACACCGCTTACTACACACTAAGTGGAGACACCTCTTGGACGAACGCAAGCACTTCTTGGAGATATATGTATGTTCAAGCAAAATGTGGCACAGACTCATACTCAGGATATGCATATCCATATTATTTCAGCGGTTATGAAATAGATGCATTTTTGGAAGATTTGGAAGTTGATAGTTTGGCTGAGGCGTATTACATTGATGGTATGTTGCCTGAAAATGTTACTTATGGATTGTCTATTCAATATTCTTATAAAATCAACCCAAAAGACATATCTAATGGAACAATCACAATAACTCCAACGGACTACACCTATGACGGAGCAGTTCACAAACCAACCGTGACCGTGACAGTTCCATAATGTTATGTCATTTCGAGCAGAGCGAGAAATCTCAATGAGATGTTTCGAAAGCCGAGCAAGAAGCCGAGGCTCAACATGACAAAAAGAGTATGTCATTTCGAGTGGAGCGTGAGCGAAATCGAGAAATCTAAAAAAGAAGCGAAAATCGCTTCTTTTTTCTTCTATGTTTGGTTCCAAAAAATTTGAACTAAAAGTTGTTGGGGCATACTTTATGTTGAAAATATCTTCAATAACATATTCTATTGGAGTGCTTTCATTTGCTAGGTTTAGAATATGCTTGTTTTCATAATCAAGAGAGTCAATTCTTTGTTTAATAATTCCTTGAGGAGGTGTGAAAAAGCCCTTTCTATGGGCATTTTGCTGCCACAAGCCCTTATTCATTTTTGCTGTTATTGTTCCGCCATTTTGCGCATTGTTTAGGTTGTTTTCAATTTTTCCTGTTGTGTTTCCAGCCCACGAAAGAATTGTTAATTCTTTGTTGTAACCAGTGCACCAAGCATCTGTGTTGCCACCATTATTTCCAACAGTTCCTGTTTTGGCACACACAGAAATTTTTAAGTCCTTTAGTTCTTTTGCTGTTCCTTTTTGAGAACAATCATGGAGTATGTCATTAATTAGATATGCTGTTTCTTCGCTGAACACACAAGTTTTTTTGTGTTCCACAGAATATATTGTTCTGCCAGCATAATCTTCAATTTTGCGAATAAAGTGACATTTTTCATATTCACCATTGTTTGCAAATGTTTTATAGCAGGTTGCCATTTCCAGGGGGGTTACGCCTTTTTCCATTGCTCCTAGTGCTAGGGCTAGGTGGTTATCTGATTGCCCCCAAGAAATGTTTTGTTTGCTTACATATGATTTTGCTTTGTCTATTCCAACATATGTTAAAGTTTTTATTGCTGGAATGTTTTTGGAATCATAAAGAGCATATCTTGTGCTAACATAACCCTCATATGTGTTGTTGGCGTTTTGTGGTGACCAATTTTCATATTTTATTGGGCTGTCGTCAATTGGAGTTAATGGAGACAAAATTCCCTCTTCAAAAGCAGGAGCATAGCATAAAATTGGTTTCATCAAACTTCCCGGTTGCCTTGTTGGCATAAATGAAACATTTGAAACAAAAGAAATAACTCCGCTTGTTTTGTTGTCTAAAACAACAGAACAAAAGGATTGAAAACTTGTTAGGCTTTGTGTTGATTCTTTTAGGCTGTTTATTGCATTTTTCTGCGTTTTTGAGTCTAGATATGTGTATATTCTATAGTTTGATTCCGCAATATCTTTTTCGCTCATATTTAGGATTTTTTCAGCCTCTTTGATTGTTTCAACAAAATATGGTGTGTTATCCAAAATGCTTTGTTGCAGTTTGATGTTCAATTCTTGATTTGTGGCTTTAGTGAATTCTTCTTGAGTTATATAACCATCATTTTTCATTTCACGCAAAACCGTGTTTCGCCTTTTTATGCAACTATTTGGATTTGTTATGGGGGAGTATTGATTTGGAGATTTAATTATTCCCGCAAGGGTTGCTGCTTCATGAAGAGTTAATTCTTTTGCTGAGCAATTGAAATATTTGTTTGCAGCATTTTCAATGCCATAGGCGTTGTTTCCAAAATATATAACATTTAGGTAGGTTTCAAGAATTTCATCTTTGCAAAACTTTTGTTCCAATTTTTTTGTGAGATATGCTTCTTGTATTTTTCTTTTGAGAGTTTTTTCACTTGATAAATGAAGATTTTTAACAAGTTGTTGGCTGATTGTGGAAGCACCTGATTTTGCGTAACCGCTTGTTAAGTTATCAAAAAATGATTTCATAATTCTTTTTATGTTTATTCCGCTGTGGGAATAAAAAGTTTTGTCTTCAATTGATATAAAAGCATTTTTAACATAATTTGGAAGTTCATTTAGTTTTGCAATTGTTTTTCCATTTGAAAAAGTTGAGCCAAGATTGGTGCCCTCGTTATCATAAAAAACAAGCCTTTCATCAAAACTATTTAGTAAGTTTTTTTCTGATATTATGTTTTTGTCTAGCTTTGCTATGCAGATATATGCATATATCCAAAATATCGCAAAAATCACAGCAAAAACTAGGCATAAAATAATCAGCATTTTATATATTATTTTCATTTTTTCCTCTACTTGTTAGTTTATGTTCAAAACTTGTGTTTTAGCTCTATTTTTTGTTGAATTTTAGCAAATTTTATAGTATAATATTTGGCAAGGAGAAATTATGTTAAACGGAAAATATTTTATATTCACATATGGTTGTCAAATGAACGTTCACGAGTCTGAAAAATTGGCAGGAATTTTGGAAGAAAGAGGTTATGAAAAAGCAGGTGCTCCAGAGGACGCTGATGTTTTGGTGTATAACACTTGTTGCATTCGTGAAGGAGCGGAACAAAGGGCGGTTGGAAACATTGGAAACGCAAAACCAATCAAGAAGAAAAATCCAGACTTGATTGTTGCAGTTTGCGGTTGCATGACGCAGCAAAGTGGAGTTGCTGAAAATCTAAAGAAAAAATTCCCATTCATTAACATTGTTTTTGGAGCAAACAATGTTGAATTTTTTGGGGAATATCTAGACATGTTTTTAAGGCAAAGAAAATATCAAAAAAACATTTTGGAAAACAAATCATATCAAAGCAGCACAAAAAGCGTTCAAATGGTTCGAGATGACAAATATTCAGCCTATGTTAACATAACTTATGGTTGTAACAATTTTTGCACATATTGCATTGTGCCATATGTTCGTGGAAGAGAAATCAGCAGACCTGCAGGAGAAATTTATAAGGAAGTGAAAGAACTCATTGAGGTTGGAAAATATAAAATTATCACTCTTCTTGGACAAAATGTTAACTCATATGGAAATGACATTGTGGGCAACAAAACAACTTTCCCTGAGCTTTTGGAAACAATTGCAAACTTTGAGGGCGATTTTGAACTAAGGTTTATGAGCAGTCACCCAAAGGATTTGTCAGACGAACTTATTGATGTTATTGCAAGAAATGAAAAAATTGGAAAAGCAATTCATTTGCCGGTTCAAAGCGGAAGCAATAAAATTTTGAAAGCAATGAACAGGAACTACACACGTGAAAAATATTTGGGCATCATAAACAAGATGAAACAAAAAATTAAAGGACTTAGTTTGTCAACAGACATAATTGTTGGCTTTCCTGGAGAAACAGAACAAGATTTTGAAGACACCGTTTCTTTATTAAAAGAAGTTCAGTTCAGCAATGCTTACATTTTTATGTATAGCAAAAGAAAGGGAACAATTGCTGAAAAAATGGATGGGCATTTGCCAATTGAAGTGAAAAGAGAGAGAATTCACAAACTACTTACAATTCAAAAAGAAATCACAAACAACCACTTTGTTTCTTTGATTGGAAAAGTTCAAGAAAGAGTTCTGATCGATGGTGAAACAGCAAATTTATATTTGGGTAAAACTCAGTGTGGCAAAGTTGTGAAAATTAAAAAAGAAAAGAATTTGAAACTTGGCGATTTTGCTAACGTTTTGCTAACGGATTATTCTGGCGGAAATTTGTATGGGGAGGCAAAATAATGAAACTATCTCCAATGATGGGGCACTATATTGCAACAAAAGAAAAATATAAAGATTGCATTCTGTTTTATAGATTGGGTGATTTCTATGAAATGTTTTTTGAAGACGCAGAACTTGTTTCACGCCTTTTGGGAATTGTTCTAACAGGAAAAGAATGTGGATTAGATGACAACAAAAGAGCGCCAATGTGTGGTGTTCCTTTTCACAGTGCAGACACATACATAAAAAGGCTTTTGGATGAGGGATATAAAGTTGCGATTTGTGAACAACTCACAGAAGCACAAAAAGGGAAGATGGTTGAACGTGATGTTGTGAGAATCATAACCCCAGGAACAGTTATGGAAGAAGACATATTGTCTCCAAGCAACAATTTTATTGTTTCTGTTTATGAAAAGAATTCACAAAGCATTGGAGTTGCTTGGCTTGATTTATCAACAGGTGAGTTTTTTATGAACGCATTTCGTGGAGATAATGCGATGTCGCAACTTAATGACCTTTTGATATCATTAAACCCAAGCGAAATTATCTGTTCACAAAACGCATATTCTGATTGTGAAAACTTGCCTTG
>JAEETG010000127.1 GCA_016290255.1 Clostridia bacterium | reverse complement strand
TAGAAAAGCTGTCCAAAGCCACCTTCGTTCTTTTCCACTTGCATTTTGTATTGAAAGCCCAATTTTTTGTAGAAATCTGGGGCTTGATCCGTCCACACATAAATTGTATCATACCCCAAGTTTTTGAGTGTTTTTTGGCCATATTCCAATAGGCTTTTGCCATAGCCCTTACCACGAAATGGCGGAAGAATCATAACATCACTTAGCCATGGATAAATTTCAGGATATTTTTTGAGGTTTTCAATCTTAAAAACGCAGAAACCAACAATTTGGTTTTGGTCCACAAGAGCAACTCCAAAAGGAAGAGCGTCTTTTGTGTAGAGTGTTTTGAACTTATAGATTGTGTCTTCCTTTTTCATTTTTGGGTTATGTTGAACCCAGTGGTTAAAGTGTGCGTCTATCAGCATATCAAGTTCACTTTCGCTAAGTTCACAAAATTTCTTTATTTCCATGTTATCTCCTTAAATTAATAGTCTGGCAAGTGAATGTTTTTTGCGGTTATGTGCCTTTGTGCTTTTCTTAACTCTTCAATTTCTTTTTCCTCAACAAAAGCTCTTTGACCTTTTCTGGTGTATTGTTTGAGCCCATCTTTCATTTTTGCAAATTTCATTGTTTTGGAAAGTTCTTCATAATATTGGTCGAAAGTGAATGATGAGAAATTGCTCTTGGTCATTTGGCTGATAACTGCTTCCCACATGGATCTATCATAAATTGCGAACTCAAGATAGGTGTGCCTAACTTGCCTTTTTAGGATTTCTTCATTTTCTTTTGTTGGCTTTTTGTTGTATTTCACCATAACATAATAAAGCGTTTCAAGCGACACAATAAAGTTGTTTTCTTGAGGGTAGAAAGGGAAGAAGATAGATTTTATTGTTCCAATGCAACCAGCCATTTCTGCTGTTGGATATTTGATGACATATAGGCCCTTTTTTGCGGCAACTTTTGCTTCTTTTAATGTTGCTGGGTTGCAAATTGTTAATATTTTGTTCATGCTTTCTCGCAAAACGTGCAAATTGTTCACAAGTTTGCTTGAAAAAACTTCTGAGCGGTTATCTTTTTTTGTTTCAACAATTTTGATTAGATAACTTGAAAGAAGGGTGACAAGAGAAAGAACGATTGTGACAATCTGAAGGATAATTAATGTGTTCATTTTTGTTCCTCCTTCTTGTCTTCATTTTCTTCATTAGGGCTGTGTTCGTTTTGAACAGTTTCCATAAAACTGTCATAAACTCCAGAAAATGCTTCCTTGAACTTGAGAGTTTGTCCACTTCCAGAGTTGTGAATTCTTGTTAAAATGTTATAGTAGTGCCTGTCTAAATCAACTCTTTTTGGTGCTTTTCCTCTAACTTGGGTTTGCTCATATTCCCACATTGCCCAGTCGTAGATTGAGCACTCAACAAAAAACTCATCACGAAGTTTTCGCAAATCGTCTGGGCTTACTTTTGTTGGGGTTTCATAATAAGTTATTGCCATTTTGCAAAGTTTGTCCATAGATTCGTGAAGTTTGTGTTCTTTATCCCAAAATGGAAGGGTGTTTGTTCGAACTTGCGAACGAGCTAGGTTTAGGTTATACACATATGCTGAGTTTTGAAAGCTGAATTTTTGGTTGCAGCCTTTTATGGAATTTATTGTGATATCGTGGGTGAGAGATAGTATTTGCGCGTAGGCATCGCGAAATTTGTCTAGTTTGTAGGAAAGTTCTTTTCCAACAATTTCATATGTTCTGTTTCTTCTGTTATACCAAGCGTTGTAAACATAATCGATAAACAGAGTGATGGTTGCAACGGCAACTGTTATCACCTGCAAAATAACTGTCGTATCCATTTTATTCTCCTATTTATTTAAAACAAGCAAAGCTTATTTTAAAGGGCTTTGCTTGCAATTCTGATTAAGTATTTTCCATAATCACTTTTCTTTTGTTTTTCAATGAGTTTTAGAAGTTGGTCTTTGTCTATAAAACCTTGCTTATAAGCGATTTCTTCAATGCAACCAACATATTTTGATGTTGCTTGTTGAATTGCTTCAACATAGATTGCTGCTCTCAAGATTGAACTATGTGTTCCAACATCCATCCAAACAACATCGCCACCCATTTCGTTTAACTTGCATTGACCTCTTTTTATGTATTCGTTGATAACACTTGTGATTTCAAGTTCTCCACGCTCTGATGGCTCAACTTTCTTTGCAATTTCACAAACTGTGTTATCAAAGAAATATAATCCAGTGATTGCAAGGTCTGATTTTGGGTGTTCTGGTTTTTCTTCAACAGCAATAACTTTGTCGCCGTCTAAAACAGCAACTCCAAATGCTTGAGGGTTTGAAACAGAGTATCCATAGATTTCTGCACCTTTTTCCAAACGGCTGCTTTCTCTGATTTGGCGGATTAGGTTGTGACCACTATATAGGTTGTCTCCCAAAATCAAACAAACGTTGTCGTTTCCAATAAATTCTTCTCCAATAATGAAAGCTTCAGCAATTCCTCTTGGAACTTTTTGAATGGCAAAAGTCAGGTGAATACCAAGGCTTGAGCCATCTCCAAATAATTCTTTATATTTATATAAATCCTTTTCGCTACAAATTATTAAAATGTCCTTGATTCCTGCTTGCATAAGTGTTGCAAGAGGGTAATAAATCATTGGTTTATCATAAACTGGAAGGATTGGCTTAGATAGTGCTAAAGTGAGAGGGGCAAGCCTTGTTCCGTTTCCAGCAGTTAAAATTATTCCTTTCATGTGTTTTTCTCCTTTGTCTTTTTATTATAAGTTAAAACCGCAAAAAAATCAAACAAAAAGCCATAGAAAAATAAAAAAAAGCATGAAAAACCATGCTTTTTCGCATTCACTCCCAATTATATATTATTTCAACACAAACAACTGCAATAATATCCAACCAAGACCTATCCAAAATACAACCATTTTCTCACCCCTAAAATTATATTTTGCTCTTCCTTTCTTGTTACAATTATTATAGCATAAAAGAGTGAATTTGTCAATACTTTGGCCCTCAAAAAGTTTTGTTTGGTTTGAAGTCAAGCCCCGCTTTTTTGGCTTGTGCATACTCTTTGTAGTGGTCTATTTTATATGTTTTTCCGTCTTTTTTGAAGTTTGAACCTGTTTGGTGGAAAGAAAACGCCACATTTTGCCTTATGCACTGCTGCCTAAGTGACAAAATCCAGTCAAAATTGCACTCTCTTGCACCATCATAACTTTCTCCAGACACGCTAACTTCTTCAATAAGGCCAGTGCTTAGGTATTCTTCAATGTTAACTTCTTCCAGTATTGGAGCAACAAACACAACTCTGTGTTTGATTGGAAGTGACAGCAAAAGAGGAATTCTCTTGTCTGCAACCATTTGATTTTCTGTTGAAACAGCAATGGATACGTTGTCGTAGCCGTTTTGCCAATCATCTGGAATGCATTCTAAAAATCTGTGGAGCCTCTTTGTTGGAATCAAAAAGTGAACATCACTGCGTTTTTTGATAATTTCAAAGGCAGCTTTTCGCCATTCATCGGCTTCTTCAATGAAAAAGTCGGAAGTAAAGCAGGTTAGAACAGTGCTTCCCGCTGGAACGGAATATTGCCTGTTTCTATCCAGCCTTATTGGCATATTAAAATTTGTGATATTTCTTGAAACGATGCTGGCATCTTTGCCAAATTTTCTGTCTAGAACATCAACATAGCAATTTTGGCAACCAGTGCTGATTTTATGGCAACCATGCCACGGACTCCACATAAATTCTTTTCTTTTTGCTTCCATAATAATCGCATTATAACACACAAATGCAAAAAAAGAAAGATGGTTTTTAAAAAAAATCTTGATTTCTTGATAAATATGTGCTAAACTTATAAAGGAGGGATAAGATAATGACAAATAAAGGAAATAAAATTTTACTCAATTCCATGATTGGAACATACCTTGGATTGTTCTATGCTTTCTTGATTGTTAACATGTTTTTCATTCCAACATTCATGCAAGCACAAACAGCACAATACATCATTTTGTTCATTTCATGGTTCATCATGTTTGCAGTTCTTGTGTTTATCTTTGTTCTTTTGTTCTTGGGCAAAAGATACTTTGCAATAAACATGAGTGCGGTGAACACAACAATATTATTGGTGGATCTATTCATCTACTCAGTAATTGAAAATGTTGCACTTTTGGTTCTTCTATTGATTTTGGTTGTATTCTCAGTTGTTCTATTGTTTATGCCTGTTCAAGAGGGCGAACCAGAAAAAGCAGCATTAAAACAAAACCCAGAAGATGCAGTTGAACCAGAAAAGGTTGAAGCAAAAGAACAAGCAGCAGACAAAGCAGTTGTTGTTGTTAAACCTGTTGTTGTGATTAACCAAGCAGAACCAGAAAAGAAAGAAGAAGAAAAGAAAGAAGAGGCAAAAGCACCTGCAAAGAAACCTGCAGCAAAAAGGAAAGCTCCTGCAAAGAAGGCTCCTGCTAAGAAAGCCCCAGCAAAGAAACCAGCTGCCAAAAAGCCAGCCGCTAAAGCTGCTGCCAAAACTGCAGCTAAAACAACTGTGAAAAAAGCTCCAGCCAAAAAGCCAGAAGCCAAGAAAACAACAAAGGCTCCTGCAAAGAAAGCTGCAGCAAAAGCTCCAGCTAAAACAGTTGTGAAAAAGGCTCCTGCAAAAAAAGCAGCTCCAAAGAAGGCTCCAGCCAAAAAGCCAGCCGCAAAAGCAGAAGGCGTTAAAACCGCACAAATAAAGAAAAGTGAAACAGTTAAAAAACCTGCAAAGAAAACCTCAGCAAAGCAACCTGAAAAATTTAATAACACAACAGTTATTAAAAAACTTCAAACTCTAAAGGATCTTAACGAAAGCAAGGTTATAACTGACAGACAATATCAAGATGAAGTTATGAAAGTTGCCGACAAAGTGTAATTTTTTCATTAGCTTGATTAAAAACATAAGTGATTATCGCTTATGTTTTTTTATTTGACATTGTGTTCTTGATTTAATATACTGATGTTAAGCAAAGGAGAAAAGGATGCAAGAGGCCAAAGAAAATGTGGTAAACGAACCCAAACAAGATGTGATTGTTGAAACGAATGTTGAGAAACAAAATGCGACAAATGAAGTAAAACAGGAAACAACACAATTATCATATGTTAATGTTATTCCCAATAAGAAAAATAGTACATTGTATATAACATATTTAAATATTCTTGCTTGTTTCGCTGTTGTTGTGTTGCACGCGAATGGTGTTTTTTGGTCTTTTAGTAAATCATTAACTTGGATTTCTGCAAATTTTTTGGAGTGTTTATTTTATTTTGCTGTTCCCATATTTTTTATGTGTTCTGGAGCAACTCTTTTAAATTATAGAGAAAGATATAGCACAAAGCAATTTTTTGTTAAAAGAATAAAAAAGACAGTTATTCCATATATAATATGGTCTTGTGTGGCATTATTGTTGGGATATTTTGTATATAAAACAATAAGTTATGAAAACATAACAGATTTTAGATGGATTGCTGGTGGATTTCTAAATGGCTCAATTGAGAGCATATATTGGTTCTTTATACCACTATTTTGCTTTTATTTATGCATACCGCTTCTATCGCTAATATCACCAACTGATGATGAAAAAAGAAAAAAAGTTTTTAAATATATAATTATTGCTGGATTTATTGTTAATATATTATTGCCATTGTTATTTTATTTTTTAAAAATACAATATTCCATGAATGTTATTGTGGTGTCTGGCTATATTATATATGGGCTTTTAGGATATTATATTAATAAGTATAATATAGCAAAAAAGTGGAGAATAGTATTTTATATTTTAGGATTTTTAGGGTTGTGTGCTCACTTCTTTGGAACTTGGGGGTTATCATATAGGATAGATGCTGTTGATGGTGCTCTCAAAGGATATTTAAATGTTCCTTGTTTTTTCTATTCAATGGCAATCTTTTTGCTTTTTAAAAATATTAATTTTGATAAATTACATAAAAAAATTAATATTATTATTAAATGGATTTCTTCAGCAACTTTTGGAGTTTATTTAATACATATTTTCCTCTTAAAATTGCTAGGAATGGTTGGGGTAAACACTGGATCAATTTGGTTTAGGACACTGGGGGCGGTTGCTATATTTGTGGCTTGTGTTGTTATTATAAAACTCGTTCAACTAATTCCAAAGGTTGGAAAAACAATTTTTCCATAATTAAAAAACATAAGTGATTCTCGCTTATGTTTTTTTGTTTTTATCTTGCCAAAAAGTTTGATT
>JAEETG010000126.1 GCA_016290255.1 Clostridia bacterium | reverse complement strand
CTATCAAATGAACAAAATATATTTAGATAATGCCAGCACAACTGCAATAAACAGTGAAGTTTTGACTGAGATGATGCCATACTTTAACTCTGTTTATGGAAACCCAAGTTCTCTTCACAGCTTTGGAAGAGATGCAAACAGTGCTGTTCAAACAGCAAGAGAAAGAATTGCAAAGGCAATTGGTTGCAAGCCTGGTGAAGTGTTCTTCACAAGTGGAGCAACAGAAAGCAACAACTGGGCTCTTCGTGGTTTGGCTTACGCAAATGCAAACAAAGGAAAACACATCATCACCAGCAAAATTGAACACAAAAGCATCTTGGAAACTTGCAAACAACTTGAAAAAGAGGGCTTTAGTGTAACATATTTGGATGTGGATAAATATGGCCTTGTCCGCCTAGACAAACTTCTTCACAACATAAATGAAGACACAATCTTGATTTCAATAATGGCAGCAAACAACGAAGTTGGAACAATTCAAAACATTCAAGCAATTGCAAACATTGCAAAAGAAAAGGGAGTTATTTTCCACACTGATGCAACCCAAGCAATTGGAAGCGTTAATATAAACGTTAGTGAAATGGGAATTGATGCAATGTCGCTTTCTTCTCACAAACTCTATGGCCCAAAAGGCGTTGGAGCACTATATCTAAAAAGTGGAATCCCAATTCAAAAGTTTATGCAAGGTGGAGAGCAAGAAAGAAATCTTAGAGCAGGAACACTAAACACTCCAGCAATTGTTGGTTTTGGAAAAGCTGTTGAAATTGCCTGCAGAGATATCATTGCAAACGCAAAAAAGATGTCTAACCTTAGAAACTATTTCATGAAAGAAGTTTTGGCAAGAATTGAATCAACATTTATTAATGGTCACCCAATTCAAAGACTTCCAAACAACATCAACATTTCTTTTGGTCAGGTTGAGGGTGAAAGCATAATGTTTATGCTAGATATGGCTGGAATTGCGGTTTCAACAGGTTCTGCTTGTTCATCAGGCCTCACTGAACCATCATATGTTTTGGAAGCAATGGGTTTATCTCCTGATCTACAAAAGGGAGCAGTGAGATTCACACTTTCAAAGTCAACAACAAAAGATGAAATAGACACCACACTTGAAGAACTTGAAAAAGTTATAAAGAAATTGAGAAAGATTTCACCAATAACAAAAGCACAAGTTGGTAAAATGAAAAAATAAGGAGCAAAACTATGTATAGTCAAAAAATAATGGAAATATTTAGTGACCCAGAAAACATGGGGGAAATTAGAACCGCAAACGCTATAGGTGATGCTGGAAGTGCTGGAATTGGCGATATCCTAAAGTTTTATATGATTGTTGACGGGGGACAAATTATGGAAGCAAAATGCAAGGCTTTTGGTTCTGCTGTTGCAATTGCTGTTGGTTCAGTTTGTGCTCAAAAATTGGTTGGAAAAACACTAGATGAAGCACTTGAACTAAACATCAATGAAGTTGAAGAAACTCTTGGCGAAATCCCAGATGGCAAAAAGCACTGTTTGCAACTAGCTAAAGAGGCAATTGCTGCTGCTGTTAACTATTATTACAAAAAGCAAGAAAAGGCTGAAAAAGAAGAAGTTAACTAGTTTTAAAAATCATCACATATTTTTCAAAATTTTTCACAACATAAAACTGGGAGGAAAAGAATATGAACAGTTTTATGGCAGGGCTTTTGATTGGCTCATCAATTGGAGTTTGCATGCTCATTTGCCCACAGGTGAGAGATTTTATGGATAAGATTGAAAACAAAATTGCAAAAAGAAAGAAAAAAGAGCAAGAAAAGGCGGAAGAATAATTCCGTTTTTTTTGTTTTTTGTTTGCTAAAAAAATGTTAGTGTGTTATAATAAATCCATAAGGAGAATAAATGCGTAGTTTAGGAATTGATTTTGGAGATGCAAGAATTGGACTTTCCATCAGTGATCCACTAGGGTTTTTTGCAAGCGGACTTGAAACATACAACAGAAAAAATCTTCAAGCGGACATACAGCATATTCTAAGCCTTATAAAAGAAAATGATGTGAACACTTTGGTTGTTGGTCTTCCAATAAATATGGACGGTTCTCAAGGCGTGAGAGTGGAGAAAACAAAAGAGTTTTGCGCAGAGATTCAAAAATTTAGCGATGTTAAAATCGTTTATATGGATGAAAGGCTCACAACAGTTCAAGCAGAAAAAATGCTTATTGAACAAAACGTGAGAAGAGAAGACCGAAAAAAAGTTATAGACAAAGTTGCTGCAACAATCATTTTGCAAAGTTACTTAGATAAAAAATAAAGGAGATATAAAATCATGAGTAAACAAGAAAACCCAATCGACAAACTATTAGATGTGGAGGACAATGATCCAATCACTCTTTATGATGAAAACGACACAGCCGTTTCATTTGAACAAATTGCTTTAATTCCATATGAAGAAAAATTGTATGCAATTTTAAAGCCAATTGATGTTATGGAAGGAGTTGGAGAAGATGAGGGAGTTATCTTTGCTTTTGAAGAAAACGAAGAAACAAATGATCAATTCCTAAGAGTTATCAATG
>JAEETG010000125.1 GCA_016290255.1 Clostridia bacterium | reverse complement strand
CAAAGCAATGCTCATAATGCAAATGGCACAACTTGTTAAAGACAAAAGAATTGAGGGAATTAGTGATATTCACGAAGAAAGTGACCGTGATGGAATGAGAATTGTTGTTGACATCAAAAAAGACGCAAACCCACAAGTTGTTTTGAACTTGCTATATAAACACACACAGCTTCAAACAAGCAACGGAATAACATTTTTGGCCCTTGTTAATGGTAGCCCAAAAATTTTAAACTTAAAAGAAATTTTGTATTATTACTTAGAGCACCAAAAAGAAGTTATTTTGAGAAGATCAAAATATGACCTTCAAAAAGCTCAAGAGCGTGAACACATTGTTGAGGGTCTTGTTAAAGCACTTTTAGACATTGATGAAGTTGTTAAAATCATAAAAGGTTCAAAAGAAAGAGCTGACGCAATGAACTCTTTGATGGAAAAACTTTTGCTTTCCGAAAAACAAGCAAATGCAATTTTGGAAATGAGGCTTGTTAGGCTCACAGCTTTGGAAATATCAAAACTTGAACAAGAACTTGAAAGCCTTAAAGCTTTTTGTGCTGAAATGCAATCAATTATTGACAGCCCAGCAAAAGTTTTGGCAATCATTGCAAAAGAACTTTTGGAAATCAAAGAAAAATATGCAACACCAAGATGTTCTCAAATTTCTCACGATGTTGGCGTTATTGAAGTGGAAGACCTTATTGCAAAAGAAGACATGGTTGTAACCATGACAAAACAAGGTTACATTAAACGTATGAGCACGCAAGAATATCACACACAAAACCGTGGTGGTGTTGGAATTGCTGCGCACAAAACAAAAGATGGTGACTTTGTTTGTGATGTTATGAAGTCAAACACTCATGATGACTTGATGTTCTTTACAAACAAAGGAAAAGTTTACACCATAAAAACTTATGAAGTTCCAGAAGCAAGCAAAGGCTCAAAAGGAAGAGCAATTGTTAACCTTTTGCAAGTTGAACAAGATGAAAAAGTTAATGCAATCATTTGCAGAACTGAAAGCATGGACACAGAAAAACTATATCTTGTTATGGCAACAAAGAAAGGTTACATTAAGAAAACTTTGTTTAGTGAGTTTGACAACATTAGGCAAGTTGGAAAGAAAGCAATCATTTTGGATGATGACGATGAACTTATTTCTGTTCAAGTTAGTGATGGAAGTCAAGACATTTTGATTTGTTCAAGTGCAGGAAGATGTATGCGTTTTGGTGAAAATGATGTTAGAGCAAGTGGAAGAGTTTCTCGTGGTGTTCACGCAATGAGACTTTTGGATGGTGCAACACTTGTTGACATGAGTGTTGTTAGATCTGGAACACAAATGTTAACAGTAACCGAACTTGGATTTGGAAAACGTGTTAGCGTTGATGGCTATAGAAAACAAACTCGTGGTGGACTTGGTGTTAGCGCTGGTGGTTTTGGAGAAAAAACTGGAAAAGTTGTTGCTTTAAAACAAATCAATGAAGGTGATGACATTTTGCTTATTTCAAACACTGGTGTTGGAATTCGAATCAGTTCAAATTCAATAAGACTTTTGTCTAGAACTGCAACGGGTGTTAAAATGATGAGATTAAAATCTGGAAACTTTGTTTCTTCTGTTGCTGTGATGGAGCCTGATGAAGATGACAAACCTGTTGATGTTAATGAAGTTGCAAAAGAAGTTCAAAAAATTGAAGAAGAAGTTGAGGGTGTTATGGTTGCAGAGCACCAAATTGAAAACAAATATGATGATGTTGTTGTTCCAACTTTAGACCTTGATGATGACCTAGACATGGAACCAGAAGAAGAACAACAAGAAGATGATGGGGAAATATAAATGAACACAAAAAAACAAAAATATGATGAGGCATTTTATCAAAGACTTCAGGAGGGAATAAAAAGAGTTTTTGAAAAATTTCAAACAACTTATGAAACAAGAGTGGCATTAAACTCTTTGTTTGAAAACATTTCAAACATTTTCGAAAATCCACAAAACTCAAATTATAACTTAAACAAAATTTTAAAAGGTAATGAGTTTTATAGCACCGTTAAAGAGTTTCCGGAAGAAGGAGTTAAGTTTTTTGTTGAATTTATTTCATATCCAAAGGCTTTGGGTGGTGTGATTTTGGCTGTTTCAACCATAAAGTTTGACGAGGTGTTGCCAATTGATGCATCGCTGTTTGCTTTAAAGGAGGAAATGGTTGAAAAAATTCTTTAAAACAGAAGATGACTTTTCAGTGTTTTATAATGTTTGTGATGTAAGAAAAACAAATGTTTGTTTGTTTATTGTTCATGGCATGTGTGAACATCATGGAAGATATAATTCTTTTATTCAAAAACTTCACAAAGCTGGAATTTCAACGGCAGCAATAGACCTTCGTGGGCATGGTTTAAGTTCAGGGAGGCGTGGCGACATTGTTTCAATTGAAAAATGCATGCAAGATGTTTTTCATATTGCCAGCTTAATAAGAAAAGAATATGGTTTTTTAAAAATGGGAATTTTTGGTCATTCCATTGGTGGAGAACTCTCTCTTTTGGTGTGCTCACAATGGCCCAAATTGTTCGATTTTTGCATTGT
>JAEETG010000124.1 GCA_016290255.1 Clostridia bacterium | reverse complement strand
TACATACTAAAGAAAGATAAACTCTGTTCAGTGTGTAAAAAAGAAGTTGAAGCAGCATACAAAAGTGGAGAGGACGATGGCGACATTGATTTGTCACTTGATTTTGACATCTGCCCAGTTTGCAAAACAAATTACATAAGTGAGGAAGAAGACATGTGTGCTCAATGTGCTCGTGAGCGTGATATGGATAGAGCACTTCATGGAGACAGCATGCTCTATGAAGACACTGAAAACCAAGACGACTATGAAAACGATAGGCTTGAAGAAGAAGATGAACTTGGTGACATGATGGGAGTTAGTGATGCTGATGACCTTGGTGGTGACATTGGAGATCTAGACCTCGACATTTCACTTGATGATGACATGAACTTCGACGACCTTGATGATGACGACGACTTAGACGACGATGACGAAGATGATGATGACGACTTAGACGATGACGACGACGATGATTATGACGACGATGACGACGATGATGACGATGATCTAGATGAAGATTTAGACGATGATGACGAAGATGAAAAACCAAAAAAATCAACTAGAAAGAAATAATATAAAATTGCTGGGAACAGCAATTTTTTTGTTATAAAGTTGTAAATTTTTTGTTTTTTGTTTATAATGGATAATAGAGGTAACAATATGGATAAACTAATAATCATTGATGGAAACAGTTTGATAAACAGGGCTTATTATGCTCTTCCACCATTGCTCACAAAAGATGGGCACATCTATAACGCAGTTTTTGGTTTCACAAACATAATAATAAAGCTTTTAACCGAGCACAAACCATCACACATGGTGGTTGCTTTTGACGCTGGAAGAAAAACTTTTAGAAACGATATCTATGGTGATTATAAGGGAACCAGAAAGCCAATGCCAGAAGAACTTAGGTGCCAACTTGAACCACTTAAAAATCTTTTGAAAGAAATGGGCATCAAAACCATTGAAAAACTTGGGATTGAAGCTGATGACATCATTGGAACAATTGCAAAAAACATAAATTATAACAGCATTATTCTAACTGGAGATAGAGACTGCTTGCAACTCATTGATGACAAAACGGAAGTGTGGCTCACAAAGCATGGCATATCAGAAATTTTGAGTGTTAACACAAGGCAACTGAAAGAAGAGTTTGGCCTAACTCCAACACAAGTGATTGACCTAAAATCTCTTATGGGTGATGCGTCCGACAACATTCCAGGCGTTGCTGGAATTGGAGAAAAAACGGCAATGTCTCTTCTTGAAAAATATGGAACATCAAAAAATGTGTATGCTCACATTGATGAGACATCTGGAAAACTCAAAGAAAAACTCATTGCGGGCAAAGATGCTTGTGAAATGAGTTATGTTTTGGCAACAATCAAAACAGACAGTGACATTGAATATAACCTAGATGATTTCAAAGTTTGTTTGCCATTTTCTCAAAAAGTTTTGGATATATTTAAACAATATGAATTTTCTTCTCTAACAAAGAGGCAAGAACTGTTTTCAGATTCACAAAATTTGGAAAATGATGTTAAGCAAATAAAAAGAATAGAGATTGAAAGTGCTTCACAAATTTTGGATAAAATAAAAGATAATGTTGTTGCAATTTTGCCAGTTAACAATACAATTGAACTTGCAATAAATAAAGATGAATATTATGTTGCTAATGGTGGCTTTGAGACAATAAAAGACATTCTTTTGAACAAAGGCATAAAAAAGGTTTTCCACGAACTTAAAAAGGTTTTGCATGAAACAAAAGTTGAAGGCTTGTGCCATGATTTAAGCCTTATGACATATCTTCTGAACAGCAACACAAAGGTTGAATATTTTGAAAAAATCATGGAATACTTTGGTGAAACTGGAACACAAAATGCAAGTTCACTTTTGGCTTGTTTTGAAAAAGCAAAGTTGCAAATTTTGAATGATGAAATGGAAGAACTTTATTTCAATGTTGAACTTCCACTTGTTTATGTTTTGAAAGACATGGAAGAAAATGGAATATGCGTTGACGAAAAGTTTTTGGACGAATTAAACAAAAATTATCAGGCGGAAATTGAAAAACTCACAAAACAAATCTATGAAC
This sequence comes from Clostridia bacterium, assembly GCA_016290255.1. GTDB lineage: Bacteria > Bacillota > Clostridia > Christensenellales > UBA1242 > UBA7584. Next base: position 9,297 of record JAEETG010000124.1, on the reverse strand, counting down.
TTGCTGGAGAAGAGTTTAACATAAATTCACCGAAGAAGTTGGGTTCAATTTTGTTTGATAGGCTTGGGCTTTCCACAAAGGGAAACAAAAAACTTTCAACATCAGTTGATGTTCTGGAGGGGCTTAAAAATGATCACCCAATTGTGGATTTGATTTTAAAATATAGAACTATTGCAAAACTTAATTCAACATATGTGGAAGGAATGAAGCCATTTATTAAAGATGGAAAAATTCACACAACATTCAAACAAACAAACACAGTAACTGGCAGGCTTTCTTCAAATGAGCCAAACCTTCAAAACATTCCAATAAGAACAAAAGAAGGGAAAATTTTAAGAAAAATGTTCGTTGCATCAAAGGGGTGTGTGTTGCTATCTGCTGACTATTCTCAAATTGAACTTAGGCTTTTGGCTCATTACAGCGGTGACCAAAACTTGATTGATGCCTATAAGCAAAACAAAGATATTCACACAGAAACGGCTTCAAGCATTTTCCATATTCCTTATGATGAGGTTGATGACAACAAGAGAAGAATGGCAAAGGCTGTTAACTTTGGAATAATTTATGGAATCAGCCCATATGGCCTTTCAAACAACACGGGAGTTAGTGTTTCTGAGGCAAAAAGTTTTATTGAAGCATATTTTGAGATGTTTCCAACAATTCATGCATTTTTGGAATCTTCTGTTGAAAAAGCAAAGGAAAAAGGCTATGTTTCAACGCTTTTGGGAAGGAGAAGAAACATAACTGAAATATATTCCACCAATCACAACACTCAAATGTTTGGTGAAAGGGCAGCAATGAATATGCCACTTCAGGGAACCGCATCAGACATCATTAAACTCGCAATGCTGAAAGTTTTTGATGAACTCAAGAAGAATAACTTGAAATCCAAATTAATTCTTCAAATACACGATGAACTTGTTTTAGATGTGTTTGAAGATGAACTGGAAAGAGTTAGAAATATTGTGAAAGACTGTATGGAAAACGTTGTCAAACTCAAAGTTCCACTTGTGGCAAAAATTAGTGTTGGGAAAAATTTATATGACGAAGAATAAGAAAAGAGCACACTATTTGTGCTCTTTTTTATGCGCTCATCTCTTGTTTTTGATTGTCCATTGAAAGCAGATTATTTTCCTTTGGGGCAAGATAGAATAGGCCATCTTCTTTTTGTGTTATTTCACAACTTTTTGGCATGTTCTCAACTTTATTAACCCAAGTTGTGATGATTGAGTCTTGAGAAATGTTTTTTGGTTCACCTTTGAAAACAAGTTTTTCAATTCCTTTCATGTTGATTGCATTTGATTCAATTGTCGTCACATTTTCAGGAATTTCAAGTTCTTTGAATTTCACACAACCATCAAAAACTCCCTCTTCCAAAACAGATAAATTTTTTGGAAGGTGAATATATCTTAGGTTAACATCACTTTGAAAAGCATGTGCACCAATTTTTTCCACTGTGTCTGGAACATAGGCAAGAACCAAATTGAAACATTCCTTAAAAGCGGAATCTCCAATTTCTTTCATTCCCGGGAAGAAATAGATGTTTTCCAATCTGTTGCCAAAAAAAGCCCCATCTCCAATTTTTTCCAATGACTCAGGGAAATTTATTTGTTTTATTGAGTTAAAGAGGAATGCTTTTTTATCAATTTCCTTAAGACCTTCGGGAAGAGTTAGGTTTTCAATTCTGCTAAAAGCAAAAGTGTATGGTTCAATTTTTTCAATTCTTGCTTGAATGTCAACATCTTTTAGGCCTTTGCAGTCTTTGAATGCATCTGGTTGAATGCATATAACGCTTTCTGGAATTGTTAGTTTTTCTATTGCCATACATTTGTTAAATGACTCATAGTTTATGTTTTTTAAGGTTGATGGAAAACTAACATTTTTTAGGTTAAAACAGCCCTTAAAGGCCTTTGCACCAATTGTTTCCAGCCCTTCATTGAACACAATTTCTTCCAAGTGAAAGCACCTTTTAAATGCACCACTTCCAATAAGTTTTAGGCTTTTTGGACAAACAACTTTTTTTATTTTTCCGTTTTCTTTAAACATATTGTGGCTGAGAACCTCAACCCCCTCAGGAATGGTTAAAACACCATTTTCATCTAAAAATTTTTTACCAAAAGTCTTGGTGTAGAACTTCTTTTTTTCAATATACCTTTTAATTTTTTCAAACATTTTTTCACTCCAAAATCATTTCTATAATAATTATATCACAAATTTTTTTGTTGTCAATATGTGTTTTTTGTGCGAAAATATGTTCAAAAAATCAAAGTTTAAGAAACAAAAAAGAGCAATTTTTGCTCTTTTCATAATGATTTTTGGTCTGATGTTTTTTGTTTTTGAGGTGGCTTTTCATTTTCAACGAGTTCTTTTCCTTCATATCTTGAAATTGAAAAAATTTCATTAACATTGAAAAACTCTTTCAATCTAAATTTCACTCCAGCATAGTTTTCAATTTGGGGATTGGCGTTCATTTCTTGAATGGCTTCAATTGGGATTATTGATTTTTGTTCAATGCCCACGTGCTTATAATAAAGGTCTCCCTTTTCGTTTAAGTCAATATTTTCATAAATTCTGTTGTCGTTTCCAACATACCAACCCTTTTTAACCGCATAACCAAGAGAAACAATGTCTTCCGGTGACCACAAAGACACCAACATCATCTCCAAACATGCTCGGTCTAAAATGTAACTAACTGCCTCAGTTGTTTCAACCAAGTATTTCATTTCTTTCTTTTCATTTTTTCTTTTAGCCATTTTTCTTCCTCCAACCAATTTGTATTTTAAAAAAAAGAGCAAAAATGCTCTTTAAAAGCCTAAAGTTCCCTGTCGCTTTCAACTTTTTTTGCAGGGATTGTTGTTTTGTCTATGCTTTTGATGCCGTTTTTATGGCAATATGAGGTGATTCTTTTTCTCTCTTGCCTATATCTTCTTGGGCTTTCTTCATTGTTTAGTTGTTGTAGGGCAATAAAGAAAGCATTGCTTCTTTGTTCAACTTCCATTGTTTTATAGAATTCATTACCACTTTCGCTAAGGGAAAGATAAGTTATTTGTTTTTTGTCTTTCTCTCGAGTTTTCTCGTCTTTTATCTCAGCATAGTTTGAGCCCAGCATTTCATTGGGTGAAATTGGGCAAACAAGCATCATTGCAACAATTTGTCCGTTAACAACATAGTTTTGTTTTTCTGTTTCAACAACATACAAGATTTCCTCCCTTTTTTCTTTTTTGTCCAAAAAGTAGTTATACACGCTGTTTACAAAATCAAAATCCATAGAGTTTCTCCTTAGTGTTGTGATTATTTGCCTCTTTATTTGAGCCTTACGTTCAGTTATGATTATATCACGCTTTCAAAAGTTGTCAATAGGGTTTTTGAAATTGGCAAGCAATTTTTTGGAATTGTGAAACAGGGTAAATATATATAATATATTTTTTTGCCTATTTTTAAGATTTTCTATTGACAAAGCTTTTTGTTTATGTTAAGATTATTTAGCACTGACCGCAAGGGGTGTTAATTTTTTATTGAAGAGGTATTTATTTATGAGAACCAACATTACTCTTGTTTGCACAGAATGCAAAGAAAGAAATTACGACACAAGCAAGAATAAAAAGAACGATCCAGACAGAATGGAAATTAAAAAATATTGTTCTAGATGCAAAAAGCACACAGTTCACAAAGAAGGCAAATAATTATTTAGGGGAGATAATTTATGGCACAACCTAGACGCAAAGGAAAGTCTAAACAAAAGAATAAAAAGCCAGCCGTTGTTGAAGCTGAAGCAAAAAAGGTTGAAGAAGTAAACCAAAATGTGGAAGAAAAACAAAACGAGCCAGCAAAAGAAACAAAGACTGAAAAGCCAGCAGTGGAAGTAAGTGCAAAAGAGCAAAAGAAGCTTGAAAAAGAACAAGCAAAGAAAGATAAGCTCATTGCAAAGCAAAAGGCTGACAAAAAGAAAAAAGAAGCCGATGAAAAAGCTGGAAAAATTGGTTTAAAACAAAGATTTAAAGAAACAGGAAGCGAACTAAAGAAAATTAGTTGGCCAAGTTTTAAAGAGACAATGAAAAAAACCGGTGTTGTTATTGCAGTGGTTTTGTTCTTTGCTGTCATTTTGATTGCCTTTGATTTTGGACTAAGTAAACTTTTTGGATTATTAGTATAGGAGTTTTGTTATGGCTGAAAGCAAATTTATTTCAACAGAACCAAAATGGTATGTTTTGCACACCTTCCACAGTTATGAAGCTGTTGCAAAAGAAAACCTTGAACAAGTTATCGAAAATGGTAACTTGCAAAACAGAATTTTTGACATTGTTATTCCAACAGAAGATGTTATCGAAGAAGTTAACGGAAAGAAAAAGTTGGTTACTCGCAAATCAATGCCTTGTTATATCTTTATTAAAATGATTTATGGTGATGACATTTGGCACACAATCACTCACACAAGAGGAATAACTGGTTTTGTTGGACCAAAGGGAAGACCACTTCCCTTAACTGATGAAGAAATCAGAAAAGTTGGCCTAGAAAAGAAACCAGTTGACTTTAGCCTAAATGAAGGTGACCAAATTGAGATTATTGCGGGTTCACTTCTAGGAAATGTTTGCACAGTTATCAGTGCCGACAATGTTACTCAAAGATGTAAGGTTAGCATCAACTTATTTGGGCGTGAAACACCAGTTGAATTATCATTCAATGACGTAAAAAAGATTGTTGACGCAAAAGTTGAACAACAATAATAATGGTTTTATCTTTATAGCAATATAAGGTAAAATATATGGGGCCAAAGGTTAGCCGGCCCGAGGCCCGTGGGAGAGTGATGAAAAAAATATAGCGTCATCATTCGCTAAAACCACAAAAAGGAGAAAAAGAAAATGGCAGAGAAAAAAGCAGTTAAAGTTATTAAACTTCAACTCCCAGCCGGAAAAGCAACACCAGCTCCACCAGTTGGAAGTATCTGTGGTGCCGCAGGAGTTAACATTCCTCAATTCGTGCAACAATTCAACGCACTAACAGCATCACAAGTTGGAACAATCGTTCCAGTTCTAATCAGTGTTTACGCTGACAGATCATTCAGCTTGGAAATCAAAACTCCACCAGCAGCTGTTCTAATTAAGAAGGCTTGTGGAATTGACAAAGCAAGCGGAAAATGCAAGAAAGAAAAAGTTGCAAAAATCACAAAATCTCAAATCAAAGAAATTGCAGAACTAAAGATGAAAGACCTCAATGCAGCAAGCGTTGAATCAGCAATGAAAATGATTGCTGGAACAGCTAGAAGCATGGGAATTACTGTTGAGGAGGGTGAATAATTATGAGCGGAAAGAAATACAACGAAAGTTTGAAACTAGTTGACCAAACAAAAGCATATTCACCAGAAGAAGCAATTGACTTGGTTTTAAAAACAGCATATGCAAAATTTGACGAAACTGTTGAACTTCACGTAAAACTTGGAGTTGACGGACGTCAAGCAGACCAACAAGTTCGTGGTGTTGTTGTTCTTCCAGCAGGAACTGGAAAGAAACTTAGAGTTTTGGTTATCGCAAAAGGTGACAAGCAAGACGAAGCAACAAAAGCAGGAGCAGACATCGTTGGAGCAGAAGAAATCATTGCAAAAATCAATGGTGGATGGCTTGACTTTGATGTTTGTATCACAACACCAGACATGATGGGATTAATTGGTAGAGTTGCAAAAATTTTGGGACCTAAAGGACTTATGCCTAACCCAAAGAGCGGAACTGTTACAATGGATTTAACAAAAGCTGTTAATGATGTTAAAGCAGGTAAGGTTGAATACCGTTTGGAAAAGAACAACATTGTTCACTGTCCAATTGGAAAAGTAAGTTTTGGAAAAGAGAAATTAATGCAAAACTACACAACACTTATGGAAGCTCTTATTAAGGCAAAACCAGCTGCTGCAAAGGGAACATACCTAAAAAGCATTTCTCTTGCAACAACAATGGGACCTGGAATTAAAGTTGCACCACAATCTAACTAATATAAAGAAAAAGAACTTGAAATCAAGTTCTTTTTTGTTTTCAACTTTTCCACATTTTCATATTTTTTTCATAAATTTTATTTCTTTGCACAAACTATTTCTGCATTAAAAGGAAGGTGTTTTATGAAACTAATTGAAAGTGAAACTTATCACAACTTGGCAAGAGCTTTTGCTGGAGAGTGTCAAGCACATATTCGTTATATGTTCATCGAATATGGGGCAAAAAAGGCGGGTCATAAAAGTTTGGCTGCAATCATCGACAAAATCTCCTACAACGAGTTTAACCACGCCAGAATGTTCTACACGTTTTTAAGTCAGGCATCAAACAAAACAATAGACAACGTGGACATCATGGCGGGATATCCATTTAGAGAAAAATGGGATGTTTTGGAAAATTTGAAACTTGCAGCAGAAGATGAAAAAGAGGAGGCTGAAGTTGTTTATCCCGCATTTCGTGACAAAGCAAAAGAAGAAGGCTTTTTGGAAATTGCAAAACTTTTTGATGACATCATAAAAGTTGAAAAAGGGCACAAAGAAACATTTTTGGAACTTTATGAGCAAATGAAAAATGGAACGCTCTACAAAAAAGCAAAGCCAGTTGTTTGGCGATGCGCTGATTGTGGCTATGAAAGTTCGTCACCCGAAGCGTGGGATGAATGCCCAGTTTGTAAAGCTCCCAAAGGGGCGGTTGTTCTTCATCTTAAGAGCACACAACAACAATAAAAAAATCTCTCACGAACCGTGGGGGATTTTGTTTTTTTATTTTGATTTTTTCTTTTTTTGTATTATAATTATAAATAATTGTTAGTGCAAAAATTTGGAGGAAAAAATGGCAAAAGATGTTATTATTTTTATGGACACAGGAATTGATGACGCAACAGCACTTTTGATGGCTCTTGCAGACAAAAAAATAAACGTGAAGGCAATTGTTGCCAGTCGTGGAAATGTTGGAACAAAACAAGTGGCACAAAACACAATTGGCGTTTTGGAGTTTGTTGAAAAAAATGTCCCAGTGTTTTTGGGGGCAACAAGTTTTTATGGAAAAACCAAATTCCCAATTTGGAAAGGTCACGGCGAAAATGGAATTGGTGACTATGTTTTTCCTAAAACAAAGCAGAAAGCAAAAACTTTTGATGAGTTTTTAAAGTTCTTTGATGGATTAAACAAAAAAGTGAGCATTCTTGCAATGTGCCCACTAACAAACCTTGCACATCTTTTTGAAGCAAGAGATGTGACGGAAAAAATTGACGCTCTTTATCTTCAAAATGGAATGCTTGAAGATCCTCACTATAAATCTTTCAACATTGCGTGTGACCCAAAAGCAGCTGGGATTGTTTTTAAAACCCCACTAAAAATTTTCATTTGCCCATCAGACATGGGCCACAGAGCATATCTAAACAAAACAGATGTGAAAAAATTGCAAAAGATGAACAAAACTGGTGAGATGCTGGAGTTTATGTATCGCTCTTATCACGACAGAGTTTGCAAAAACAACATCGCAACGCATGACAGTTGCTTGATTTTCTGCTTTTCTCACCAAGATGAGTTTGAGTGGAAATATGCAGACCTAAAACTTGATTATATTGACCAAATTGGAGTTTTGCATTTTTCTTTCACAAACAAAAAGGGAAGAGCAAAACTTTGCACAGAAATTAATATAAAGGCGTTTAAAGAATATTACTTCAACGCAATTAAATCTTTTAAATAGTTTACAAAGTTTGAGTTATCAAGTATAATATGACTATATTTATTAGAAAAGGGGAACAAAAAAATGACGTGGGCAGAAATATGGGAAAGTATGCAACACTTTTTTGCAACAAGTGGCCTAAATGTGTTAAGAGCATTGCTTATTTGGATTATTGGTTATGTTGTTTTGAGAATTGTTGTTATCATTATTGGGCGAATTTTCAAAAGAAGTAAAATGGAAAAAGTTGCCCAAGGCTTTATTCTAAGCATCATAAGGTTTGGCTTGCATATCATTTTGATTATTATGGTGCTAAGGGCACTTGGCGTTGAAATAACAGGAATTGTTGCAGCCCTTGCAACAGCAGGATTGGCAATTGGATTGGCGTTAAAAGACAGTTTAGGAAATGTTGCCAGCGGAGTTATTCTTCTAATCACAAAGCCATTTAAGGAAGGGGACTATGTTCAAGTTAATGGCGTTGAGGGAAAAGTTAAGAACATAAAAATTTTCACAACAGCACTTATCACTCGTGACAACAAACTTGTTGTTCTTCCAAACTCAGCAGTTGCAAACAACCCTCTAACAAACTATTCAAACAGAAAAACAAGAAGAGTGGACTACACTTTTTCAGTTGCCTACGAAAGCGATGTTGAACTTGTTAGAAAAGTTGTTTTAGATGTTATGAAAAGCGATGGAAGAGTTCTTCTAAAACCAGAGCCAACTTGCAGAATTTGCAACTTTAATGAAAGCAGTGTTGATTTCTTTGCTTTTTGTTGGTGTGATTCAAATGATTATTGGGACGTTTATTATTACATTTGGGACAATGTTTTCAATGAGTTTAAACGAAACAACATTTCAATTCCATACAAACAAGTTGAAGTTAGAATGCGTGAAGACAAAGTTGTTATGCCTGTGAGAAAAGCACCTCTTCAAGAAAGACAAGAAAAGCAAAGAACGGTGGAAGAAATTAAATCGCTTGACAATTTCTTCGACAGACTTGAAGATGGCGAAATTGATGCAAAAACTTTGAAAAAACAAAAAGAACTAAAGGCAAACAGAAAAAAAGAAGAGAAGGCAAAAAAAGAGCAAGCAAAAATAGATAAGAAAAAACAAAAAACAGAAAATAAAAAAAGCAAGGAATAAATCTTTGCTTTTTTTATTTTTAGATGCACGCGTATTTGCACCTAAATTGCGTATAAGAAAATTTAATAAATATGAAACAAAAATTGCGTATAAACTTTTGTTTAGAAAATTATTTTGCTTTTTTAGCAGCAGGCTTTTTGGCTGGAGCTTTCTTGGCAGCTGGTTTCTTTGCTGCAGCAGGTTTTGCTGCAGGTTTAGCAGCGGCTTTAGTTGGAGCTTTTTTAGCAGCAGGCTTTTTAGCAGGAGCTTTCTTTGCTGCAGGAGCTTTCTTAGCAGCTGTTTTAGCTGCAGGTTTTGCAGCGGCTTTAGCAGCAGGCTTTTTAGCAGCAGCTTTAGCAGCAGGCTTTTTAGCAGCAGCTTTAGCAGCAGGCTTCTTAGCTGGAGCTTTTGCTACAGTCTTTGTTTCTTTTTTGGCAGCAGGTTTTGCTGCAGGTTTCTTTGCTGCAGGTTTCTTAGCAGCAGGCTTTTTAGCAGCTGGTTTCTTAGCAGC
>JAEETG010000123.1 GCA_016290255.1 Clostridia bacterium | reverse complement strand
TGTGTTTGATGCAACAATTTTTGGACTACTTTCTTGGAAATCAACATTTGCAACCACTCTAACATGATCCAAAATGTTATTATTTGAGTCAACTTTTATGTTTCTGAATGATTCAGGGCTGTAAACAATTCTTGGATTTTCTTCAACTCCAAAGTTTGTGTTGTTGTAGGTGTGTTCATTGTCAACAACAACATCTTCTCTTCTTGAATAAGCAATTTTGTCTGCTTCAATAATTCTTGGAGTTTCAAATTCAAGGCTTTCATCAAGCTCCCACAATCCTTTTTGGTTAGATGACGATATAACAAATCCCTGCAACAAATCGTGTGATGAACACAAGTTTTCAGCATCAATTGAAGCTGCTGGGTCATTTGCATTTTGTTTTATAACAGAATCAATGAGATAATAACAATCAACAATTGTTCCTTGATTATACACATCATTTGCTTTGCTGGTTCCAACAAATGGGCCGTTTATAATGTTTTCATTGTCGATCGCACAAGTTGAATATGAATATTTTATTGTTGAAGATGCAGTCATGTTGTTGTAAACAAATCCACCAACAGAAAGTGTGCTCTTTAACCCAATGTTTGCATATGAGTTTTGAATTTCACCAATGTTTGTGTGAACAAGGCCACCAATTTCTCCACTAAAGAATATGTTGTTTTGTGTTCTTCTAACAGAGTTTATGATTCCCTCTTCCACTCCAGAGGCAGCGTTTTGTTTTTGTTGAGTGATTAAAGAGTATTCAACTCCACCCAAAACAAACTTTCCAACCATAACGCTTGCAATCAATTCAGTTTTGTCTTTCTCATAGATTCCAGCCTCTCCGCCTGTTTGAAGTTTATATGTGTATTCCAAACCGTTTAGAGTGAAGTTTCCATAGCTATACTCACCAAATGTTTCTTGCATTATATCAAACTTAATTTCTTGCTTGTTGCTTTCAACATAACATGAGTTAATTTTTCCATTGTTATTAAATGCAACCAAACCACCAGTTATAATGTATTGATTGTTTGTGATTTCATGCATATTAACAAGGTTGCTGTTTGCAAAATAACAACCAGAAATAACACCAGAGTTAACAGAAGTCAATCCTCCAAGTCTGCCGCACCCAAAAATGCTCAAACCATATTCTTGCATCAATGAATCAACAATTCCGTCAGAGTCTTCGTCGACCCCACTTCTTCCTTTACTATTACTCTCACTTGTGATAATATCTGCAAGCCTTCCAATTCTTGAGTTTGAAATGTAACCATCATTGTTTCCAACCAATCCACCAATGTTAACAGTTGCTGAGTTTTGAATTGTTGCACCAGATATGATGAACACAGAAGTTGTGTCTTTTGTTTTGTCAATTTGAGCAAAAGCTTTTTGAGCAAATGAACCATAAATTGATGTTATTCTTGCCTTTTCTGTTTCATAAAGATTTTGCCATGCTTCATAGTTGAACATACTAAGGTTTTTGTCTGTTATTTCAACTTTGCTTTCTTTGTAAACATAGTAGTTGCCTTTTGAATATTTTTCTAAATCTTCTTCGCTTATTGAGTCTCCCAAATCGGTGGCAACAAAACCATTTGCCTCAAAATCATAACTATAAACTTTTTTCAAAGTGAATCCCAAAGAAGAATCACCATTGATGATGTCGATTATTTCACCATTTTCAAGAACAAACTTGTTGTTTTGATAACCAGTGATTGCAATGTGACGAGCATAGTTATAATAATTTTTAACAAAGTTGTTGTATGCCTCTTTATCAGCATAAACAAGTTGTATTTTTTTGTAAGCGAAATAGTTCCCGTCTGTGTAGGAATCCAAAACAACAGGTTTTGATGGAGAAGCTCCGTCAACTAAAACTTCTGCGCCATCTCTGTTGCTATATATTTTTCCTTTCACATAACCATAGGAATCTATGTCATCAGCAAAGAGGTCGATGACTTCATCGTTGTCAAGAACAATGTTGTCTCCTTGCCTTCCAACAATTCTATAAGCGTATGTTAGTTCCAAGTTGGAATCAGAAACCTCATCTGTTGTGTTGTGCGGATCAAATTTTAAGCCATATAGTCTTATGTATTCTGAGAATTTTTTAATTGTTGTTTGCTGATATGTGCCACCAATTGGGCTATACACTTTTGTTTGCCCAGCAACCAAATCAACATCAACATCAGAATCAATGTTAAGTTTTGCTCTGTTTTCACTTGCACCGCTCACAACTTCACAGTTGTAAACAACACCACCACTGTTTTGTCCAACCAAGAAACCAAAGTTAACTCCTGTTGCGTTCCCAAGGTCAACAACAATTGTTTGTGAAACATCCAAAACAATGTTTGTTAGCCTTGTTGGTTGTGTGCTTTCTGTTTTTGTGTCGTAATAAGTTGAAATGCTCTCAAACAATCCAGCATTTAGCGATGTTTTTGGTGAACCATTATCATTTGTGGTTCTAATGTTAAAGTTTTTGATAATAATTTTATATCCATTTCCGTCCAAACTTCCAATTTGTGTTGTGAGAGGAACCCAGTTTGTGACAGTTATGTCTTTTGTTAAGATATAGTGTCCGCCTGGAGCCATTTCTCTCAACTCTTGTTCGTTTGTGACTGGGCTTGGCAAATCATCTGAACTGCTGTTTATGAAGTGAACTGTGAAATCATAATTATAGTCGCCACTAGAAACACCCAAATAGCTTTCGGTTATGCTTGATGGTTGAACAATAAGTTCATATAAGTTGCCGTTTTGATTTAGTTTAACTCCACGGTGAAGAGATGTTGAAAGCAAAACATCAACTTCTTCTTTTCCTCTGATTGTGACAACATTATTGTTTTGATATTTGTTGTCAACACCAAGATAGAAATAATCATATGTGTTTGAAGAAATGTTTAGGTTTGCGTTTTTATATCTCCAAATTGTTGAACTTTCTCTTCCAGCTGTTGTTCCTAGAGCATTGAGTTCTCTTAGTTTGTTAACAATTTTTTCAACAATGCTTTCATAGAATGTTTTAAACCTTGCAATCTCCGCATCTCCAATAAGCCCCGACATTTTGATTGCTTCTTGAAGGTTTGTGTCTTTTCCTGAAGTGATAAAGAAGTCTCCAAAACCTGTTGACAATTTTAGTTTCAAAGGTTTGTAACCATCTTGAATTTTTATATTGTAAACATTGCCATATTCTGTTTCATCAACATTTTCAAGCCCAAGTTTTGAGATGAGATAATCAACCAAATATAGGTTTATGCTTGTTGTTGTTGAAAAGCCTGGAGAATTAACAACCGCTGTTAATTTTAGTTTTCCTTCTTTGTTGTTTGCCAAACTGTTTATTCCAGCATAAACAACCAACTTTCCACTAAAGTTTGAACTTGTGAGAGAGGATTTCACTCCGTTTTCAGGTTCATCCCAAATCACAGAACATTTTGTTAGATTGTCATTTGTGTTTATTTCATATCCATCCAATCTGATGTCAACGGTTGATTGTTGCAAAACACCAGTCACGTTGATTGTCAGTTCTGTTCCTCTTGCCAAAAGCCCACCGTCTGTTGTTTTTGCAAAATCATCAGCAACGCTTAGGTAAATGTATGGAGCAAATGCTGAATACAAAGTTGTTGTTTCATTTCGCTCTGCTGTTGAGTAAACAAGTTCATCGCCATTATCTGTGATTTTGTAGGCATAAACATCAATATTAAACTCTGTGTTTTCATCTAAGCCAGCAGCTATGAGTGTGCTAACATAATATATTCCGCTTTGTGTGTTATAATATGTTTTTCCGTTCTCAGTAATTTTGTCTACATATTCACCAGCTTCATTTTTATATTTCTCAAAAAGATTATACAAAATGATGCTTCCATCCATTTGATTGAGTGAATACATTTCACCATCACCAACAAGTTTGTGCTCAACTTTGTCTCCAGACACCTTTTCACATGCCATAAGCCTTGTGAAGTTTACAATTTCCCCAACACTTGATGTTCCTTTAACAACAATATAGTCATAGTCTGAATAGTTTTGTGTTACTTGAATCTTTAGAACACCACGTGAACCACTGGCAATTCTGTTGGTTGCTTCATCTGCTCCAAGTTCTTCAAATTTTCCATCTTGATATTCTTCAGAATTTATGTAGTGCAGAACTCCGATGTTTTCAATGCTGGCTGGTTCCCAAACAATGTTTAAAGTTGCACTCTTAATGCTTCCATCTTGATTCCTGAAACTAAATTGCCATGTTTCTTTTTCTTTTTGAGCCATTCTAACTTTTTCATGTTCTCTTGAGAAACTGATGATCATGTTCTTTCCTTCAAATTGTTGAGCAATGTTATAGCTTTCCCTTTCCTCATATGCTTCTCCAACTTTTTCAGACAAAATCATCTGTTTTGGATTTGTGTCACACTTAAGTTCTGCTTTATATTCTTTTGTTTCAACATAATCATTTTGTGTTTCATCGAACACACTTTTTATAACTGTTATTTGCATTTCACTTGTCACAGTGTCTGCAATCAAATCTATTGCATCAGAATTAATCAAAACCTCAACATCAAGTTTTCCACTGCTTTGAAGTGTTGCACTTTCTTCATTTAGGTTTATGCTGTTAACGCCCTCAAACACAACTGTTTTTAGTGAATTGAAATCGATGCTTGTTGCAATTGAGTCAGCTGTGATAATTGGTGGCATTCCCCTTTTTAGAAGTAAATCTATTGATTCCAAATTGCCATGTGCGTTGTAGAAGCTAACAGTTAAATATGGAATCAATTCAATTTTGCTCACCCTTCCTGGATCGTTAACTCCAGTGAACAAAAGTGTTTTGTTTGTTGTTACGTCAATCTTATTGATTTTTCCATCAACAAAATTCTCTCCACCAACAGTCACATTTGCTGTTGCCTCGCTTTCAGGTTCCTCACTAGCCTCATCAGCTTCACTTTCCCAACTTTGAACAAGTTTTAGTTGAATTTGTTGCCTATCATTATATGAAGTTTCTGCATCTTGAGTGTAGTTTACAATTGACCTATTTGAGCCGCCTTTAGAAATATATAACCTAGCGTCATGAGCATTTGAAAATTCAACATTTTTAAATCCACCAACAACACAAATTTGGAAAGTTTTTGAAACAGCACTGTTTTTTCTTGATTGAACAGAAAGTTTCACAACACCAGTTTTGTTGAACAAAAGTTCAAATCTGCTCGCATCAGTTTTTCTGTCATTAACATTAACACTTATTGTTCCGTCATCATTTTGAGCTTTAACTTCAATTAAAGACAAATCTTCTGCTGAAAGTGAAATAATGTCGGCAAGAGTTAAGTTACTCCAAACAATTTCACCGCTTTCATTTTTTGAACAAAGCATTTCCAAAATAACAATAATTTTTCCGTCTTCATATCTCACAAACCTAGGCAAAGCCAAGTTGTTTGTTATAAAGTAATCATCTGAATTGTAACTTGTTATGTTGATTGAACCAACTTGAGCATTATATAGTTCAAATGAGTAGCCACTCAAGCTCACAACAATAAGAGGGAATCCTCCGTTTGCTGTTTCGTTAACTCTCCAGTCCTCTGGCCTCCAGTTTGTTCCGTATCCTGTGTATGTTGCTATATTTTGCATTTCTGTAATTGACTTTATGCTAACATGGTTTCCGTTTGAAGACACGGCATCTGCATCAGCATAGAAGCAATAGCCACAAACATCTGCGTTTTCATTGTTTATAACAGAAACTGTTTCTGAGCCAATTTCGGTGTTCACAATTGCTCTATATCCCATCACACTGTTAGCGATTGAATATGACAAAACACCACCATTTGTCACAGCATAACAAGTTGAAATAATTTCTTCAGCTAATGACATTTTTAAAACACCAACAAGTTGCCCAAATTTGTTGTCTCTTAGTCCATTGTGAGTTTCATTTACAATTGTTCCAAAGTTGTTTAGAGCATATGACTTTGTGATTACTGCATTATCTGATGTTACGTTGTAGAATCCAACAAGACCACCACAAACACCACCAGAATATGAACCAAGGCCAATGCTTGTGTTTGCAAAGCAACGAATGATTAGTGTGTTTTCCGCCTTACCAACAAGACCACCAACATTATTTAGAGCATAGATGTCACCTTTGAAACCTTCTTCAACATCAACATTTAATCCAGTTACATATGTTGTCACGTAACAACCATCCATTGAACCATTTTCATCAAGACCAACAAGGCCACCAACATTTTCGTTTCCATAGATTGATGTTTTGTCTATTTCTCTGTTGTTAAAGAATTCAGAGAAAACATATGTGAGTCCTTTTCCATATACTGAAGAGCCATCAAATTTTTGTGAATTGTTGCTTCCAACTGCTCCACCAATGTTGTTGTGACCTTCAATTTTTGATGAAACCAAAACTCCTCTAATCACATCATCATTTCTTCCAGCAATTCCACCAATGTTGTCACAATTTTCTGCACTAATTTCAGTGAAGACATTTATGTTTGTTAGGTTGTTTATGCTTGGTGTTCGAACAGGTGAACCATCAATTATATTATAGTTTATTCCAGTGAGACCTCCAACAAAACTGTTTTCTGTTGCTTCGCCACCAATATGGATGTTTGAATTGAAGGAATATGTGTTTTGTGTTTCTGCAATTTTTTGAGCCTTGATCACACCCTCGCTTTCGTTAACTGCAACAAATCCTCCAACCACAACATTATTTTCCGCTGAAACAACTGAAACAGAAATGTTTGTTTCACCAAAACAGTTGATGATTTGCCCATGGTTCTTTGCAACAAGTCCACCAACAAACAAGTCTTTTCCTTCTTGTTGTGTTATCAAAATCTGCCCTGTCATTCCGCCACTGTGCAGTGGATTCAAACTAACATCATTGATTATTCCTCTGTTTTCTATTGCCAAAATTGCAAAACTTTCTGCACCAACATATGCCTCGTGCCCCTCATAATAAAGTGACACACCGCTAATGCTCGCAACTGAATTGTTGCTTTCAATAACGTCAAATAAAGGTGCTGTTATTCCTGTTATTGTGTCCCCTTCTCCTGCTTTGATGATTGCGTTTAGAGTGAACTTTTCACCATCTTCTCTTTGATAGTTTGCTTCATCAAACAAAATTGTGTTTGACAGAACAAAATATGTTCCAGTTTGGTTTACTGTTGAATTTCTTAGCATTGTTTTGAGGTCCATAAGATTTGCAATTTGATATGGCTTTGCTTCTGTTCCATTTGCAATGTTAACAGAAAAAGCTTTGCAAACTCCAATTGCATCAAAAGCAACAAGTTTTTCATCAATAACATTTTTAACATTTTCTCTATATATTGAATTTGAAACATTGTCAAAATTTAGAAGATATGATGGAATAACTGCAACAAAATATTCTTCGCCATCATTTGGCACACCATTACTTCTTGCATACACTCTTCCATTTTCAATTTCAACATTAACAACGCTTGAGCCAAAATATCTGCAAACAAGTTCCAAACCAACTCTATCATAAGCACCCAAAATTTGTGTTATGCCAGATTGGACACTATAGATAACATAACTTAAGTTTTGGTCAAACACATTCAAAGGAGTTACTGAGGTTTTTATTTCTGCTCTGTTATATGCGCTCTGCCAGTTTTCCAAATATAGTGAATTATCTTCAATGCCAATGTCTTCAACTTCTGGTGTTGGCATCACCACTTTCACAGTGCAATTTAGTGAATATATTTTTCTAAACTCTCTAATGCTGAAGTGAACAACAATTTCCCTACTTTCCTCACTCAAAGCGTCTGCACCAGTTGCCGAAATTTTAATTCCATGAAATTCGCTCATCAAAATTTCGCCAGGATTATTATCATAACCAATATAATCAATGTGCCAAATATCTGTGTTTATGTCTCCGTTTGGGAATGATAGTCTATCCAAATAATATGAATAACTTGACCCAACAGGAGTTTCAAAATATGGAATCACCAAACTGTAACCAATGTTTTCTTTTGCTTTGTTGTTTATACTCAAATGATTTTGGTCATATATTTCAACATGTTTTGTTTCCTTTCTGTTTCCAAAACTAAACTCAACAAGTTTTTTGTATGCACCAACTCTGATTTCTTGCACAACAGTTCTTTCAACAACTTTTCCATCTTCAACCGCATAATAGCCAATGCCAATAGCCATCAATGCAAATGTGCTTGAATCATTGATGTCTTCAGAATAATTTTCTCTGCTTGTTGAAACCGCAATTGTGTTTTGTGCGAGATCCGCAAAAACAGTTTCTCTTCGAATGATTGCCGATTCATCATTAAATTCAAAACTAACATTGTTTTGAAGTGTTGCATCACTGTTTGTTGTGTTAATATTGATATAAAATGATGCGCCAGATTGCAACTTAACAATTCCTGTTTTAGGTTTTCCATCAGAGATATAATCCACAACATCTCCAATTTCATCGTTTTGATATTTATTTACCGTTAAATAAACATCATCTGTTGGAACAACAACCAAAACATTTAAAACAATTTCATTTGATGTGTATTTTTCAACAACTTTGATTGTTGTTGAGCCAAGTTTTTTGGTGATCAAATTTATTGTTGCTTCATTTCTGTCATACACAATGCCACCAAAATCAAGCGCCTCTTCATCATACACAAATCTAATCAAATTTGGATTTATGTTGTTTGTTGCACTAAATTTGATTTCCAAATCCTTATTGTTTTCACTCAAAACAACTTCTGCCTCTTCATCAAAAGCAAGATTTTTTAAAGATGTGTAAACATAGCAAACAACTTCTGCCTCAATTCTCTTTAAGCCATCTTCATAGTTTGAAACAAGAAACAAACTAAACTCAGACAATTCTTTTGCAACAGGATCGGAAAGAAGTGTTGGTTCATATGAAATGTAGAACTTGCTTCCACTTTGAAACTCAACTCCTTCCTCTCCATATTTAACAAGTTTTTCACCATCTGAAATGCTTATGTAGTTTTCAAAATCTTTTCTAAGAATTGTTCCATCAACCGCCGTTTTCCCATCACCAAGCAAAATCTTGTAGTTTGGATTAACAACTTCTCTTGGAGATGTCATCGCTTTGATTTCAGTTCCCAAACTTCCTTTATAGTTTGTTCTTTCAAAAACACCAACAGCCACTTTTTCTGTTGGCTCCACCCCAAGTTCATATGTGATATCTTGTTCTGATGTTGTCACTTCCATTTTTGTTACAATGGTTTTAACAACAAAATCAACTTTTCTTTCACGAACAATATATGTTTTTCCATCTTTTTCAATTTTTACAACAAGAGAAAGGCTTGTTCTCCCTGTTTGGTTTGGAGTGACTTTAAACTCATTCAAAACATCGCTTATGTTTTTGTCTATTTTCACAACACCCTTTTGAGTGTCGCTGTTTTCAACAATATCAAATGACACATAGTTTTTCAAACCGTTGCCAATGGTTTTGTTTAATGCCACCAAAACTTTTTCATCTATTGAAGCAACAGACCCAGGATGCAAACCTGTTGTGTCAACATAGTTAGACATCATAACAAGGTCATCTTTCACCTCAACATATTTTGCATCTTTTTTTGAAAACTTTGAAAGAGTGATGTCATCGCTTTCAATTTCATCATACACCAAAATTGTGAATTGCTTTTGAAGTGGGGAATTACTATCAAAATCTTTTAATTTTGTGCTTTTAACAATAATGTCGCAAAATCCTTCTGGAGCAGTTTGAGAAACATCAAAAAGGTGCTTATCAACAATTCTTCCAAAAACATTTGTGTCAGTTCCTGTTCCTGAAGCATTTAGGAAATAGAATTCAAGATCTGTTTCACTGGTGATTGACGGATTATACACAATGCCTGGGAGCATAGACAAATCAACCAGTGAACCAACAGCAGCAGAAGCCACAACATTTGAAACATCAATGCTTTCAACTTTTTCAACAACTGTCACTTTTATGGACTCACTTGAAACCCTCTTGCTGTTGTCGAGGCTCTTGACTCTCATGTTTGTTGTTCCTGGGGCTGATGCATAAATTGTTACGTATGCATCATTTCCTGAATAACTCATGTTGCCAGCAGACGCAATTTTTTCATCATCAAAAACAACCGTAACCTCTTTGGAAACTTTTTTATCTTTTATTCCAGAGATTGTGGCTTTGATTTCTTGAGATGAAGGTTCTCCCTCTCCTCCATTTAAATATAAAACTATTTCAGATGTGTCAACTGAAATCTTCATGTTTTTGTATATGTCTCCACAACCGAAAAAGCCAAGCACAAGTGCCAGCATCAAAAAGCAAAGACACATTAAACTCTTCTTAACTATTGCTCCCATTTTTTCCCCTAAAAACTATTTTTTGCATCCTAAATGTTTTTTATTTACAAAAAAACAAATATTTCTACATATTATATTTTATATAATATGAGCCACTAAAGTCAAACAAAAAAGGGACAATATTCAAAAAATTTGGGTGCTATATGCCATTTTTTTGATTGAAAGCAACAGTTTTTTGTCATGTTTTTTAAAAAAGAGATGCAAAACCCGATGAAAGAAAGACAAATAATTTTATATTTTTGTTGACATATAGAGCATTTTTTGCTAGAATTTCTCAAAGAAAATAAACAAAAAGGAAATATTATTATGCCAAAAAGAAATATTTATGAAGATGTTGAAATTTTGTGGAAAGATAGAAAAAGATATATGGGAATGCCAATATCCTTCACAAGATATAGAATCATCAAAAAACCTGGAAAATGGATTAAACTCATTAGTGACATTGGATTTTTTCACTCAGAGATTGAAGAAATTAACCTTTTCCGTATTGAAGACATAAAAGTTTATCAATCATTTGCGAACAAGTTTTGGGGTGTTGGAACAATAACAATTTATTCAAAAGACAGGTCAACACCTGAAACAACAATCCTAAGAGTTAAGGACCCATACAAGGTTCGTAGCCTAATCACTGAGCTTCTGGAAGAAGACAGATCTTCAAGAAACATGGTTGTCAGCGAAGCTCACATATAACAAAAAAATCTTACCAAAATTTGGTAAGATTTTTAATTTTTAAGCAAATTAGTTGCTGATTTCCAAGATTTTCATTGAAATTGTTCCGCTGTTGATTGATTGATATGAAACTGTGTCACCAACTTTTGCTCCCAAAAGCGCTTTTCCAGCTGGTGATTCGTTTGAAAGAAGTCCGTTGATTGGGTCGCTTTCAGTTGAACCAACAATTTTGTAAGTTACTTCTTCATCAAATGTTAAGTCTTTCACTTTAACTGAGCAGCCAACAGAAACTTTACTAGTGTCGATTTTGCCACTAATAACCTTTGCTTTCTTAAGCTTTTCGTCAAGTTCAGTGATTTCATTTTCAGTTGCACTTTGTTCATCTTTTGCTGCAACATATTCACTGTTTTCGCTCAAATCTCCATAACTTCTTGCAACAGCAATCTTTTTGGCAACTTCTGCCCTTTTCACATTTTTCAAATAATCCAATCTCTCTTGCATTTGTTTGTAACCATCTGCGGTTAGCCAAACAACTCCATCAAGGTTTTCTTGTTCAATTTTTGGTTCACTCTTTTTAGCCATAACTTTAAAACTCCTTACATAAAATATCAACGCACCCATAGTTTCCCATGGGTGCTTTTCATGACTAACATTATAGTCGAAAAGAAAGTTATTGTCAATAAATTTTTGTAAATTTTTACAAAAATTCACTGGCAAACACACATAATATATTCAATTATTCAATTATTTATTC
The DNA here is from genome assembly GCA_016290255.1 of Clostridia bacterium. Classification (GTDB taxonomy): domain Bacteria; phylum Bacillota; class Clostridia; order Christensenellales; family UBA1242; genus UBA7584. The sequence goes on along the minus strand of JAEETG010000123.1, from coordinate 7,516 downwards.
TTTTTGTTATCTTTTTTGTGCCTTAACTTATATATCCAACCAGTTTTGATTTTAACAACGCCAAATGGGCAAAGTTCTTGACAACAATAACACCTAATACACTTATTGTAGTCGATTGAAGCGTATTTTTTGCCTTTTTTATCGGTTTTCATTTCAATAGCTTTCATTGGGCAGTGATTGAAACACTTTGAACAGCCCTTACACTTTTTGCAAGGGATTGTTGGCCTTTGCGTCATCCAACTTGTCACAAGTTTTTGCATAAATTTTGGAACAGCACTCGCAAATGGTGTGTATCTATTTGGCTTTATGTTTTTGTAGTCTTTTAAGATGAAATTATTGTAATCATCGCCAACAGTTTCAAACTTCAAATCTTCAGTCAAATAGCCATATTTGATTCCCTCTTCAATTGTTGGAATTGTTTGTGGGTCAACATTCATAATGCGGCAACCAACAACATCCAAACATGCTGGGTTTGAACTCATCATAACAAGTCCAATCTTTCGTGGAGTTCCGTGTGTTGGTCCTGCACCTTCCATTCCAATTATTGCGTCGCTTATGTGTAAGCAAAGTTTTTTGCCATAATAGTTGTGAATATCATATAAGTTGTCATTGAAAGTGTCTAGTCCAGGAAATTTTGCGTGATATTCAACCTTAACAAGGCCAGGAATTGCCCCATACATGTTTTTAACAGCGTTTGAAATGCCAGTGAACCCATGAGTTTTTAGTTTACACAAGTTAAAAATGACATCAGCCTTTTCCAAAGCATCCAAAAGTTCAATTTCTTTGCTTACTTTTCCATTGACTGGAGCCTTATATGAATTGTAGTTATCATTAATTTTTATACCATATTTTTCGTTTAATTCAAGCATTCCTGAAGCTTTATAAATTGGAGCCATGGCGTTTGCATTGTATGCTCCACCAGCGCTATCAACAATAAAACAATCAGCACCAGCGCTTTTTATCTGCTTTGCAACAGCCAAAACAACGCTTGGGTGGGTTGTTGTTGCTTCCTCTGGAGTTGCTTTGTGCACAAGGTTAACCTTTAGTGCAACAGTTTGCCCCTTTTTCACAAATTTTCCAATTCCACCGAGCAGTTTAAAGCCCTCTGCTATTGCATTATCAACATTTGTTTGTTCATAATTATCACAACTTTTTATCGCAACAATGTTTTCCATAATAACTCCTAAAAAACGTTTATTCCTATTTTATTAAAAATTTAAAAAAAAATCAAATAAAATGGCTTATTTTTATTTATTTTTACAAAAAAAATTGATATACTTATTTTAAATTTGAGGTGAAAACAATGAAATTATGGATAAAAACAATAAACGGCGAAAAAATCACTAACAGCATACTTTATGAAATTCAAGGAACATATGACCCCAAAAATTTAATAGAATATCTAACAGACATTTGCTTTGGACTCGATATTCCAAGACCAATCATTATTGATAAACACATAAAAGAAATGGAAAACTTTAATCACACAATTTTCAAAACATCTGATTTTGTTGAAAGCGTTGATTTTGATAAACTTTGGATTGAACTGGCAATTTCTAAAAACAAAAAAAGTGACAACTTTTACAGTAACTTATGATAAGGAGAACAAAAATGAGAAAACTTATAAAATATGAAGGAATAACAATTTTATACGAAAAAAACACCCTAAATAAAGCAACTTATTGCGATTTTGGAATTGATTGCGGTGCTTACTGTGATGGCATTTTGGGAGAATCTCACTACCTAGAGCACCTGTTTTTCACCGAAACACCAGCAAGAAGTCATGAGGAAATTTTGAAAGCAAAATTTTTAAACAGAATTAATGCCCACACCTCTTTTGATGAAGTTAAAATTAGTTTTGATCAAAGTTCGTCGCTTATTGATGAGTGTTTTGAAATATGTTCAGATTTGTTTTTTAACTCAGTGATTAACAACTATTATGTTGACAAAGAGCGTGAAATCATTAAATCAGAAATCAACAGAAGGCATGTTGACCCACGCGACATGTTTGAAATGGAATATCGAGCAAAACTTTTAAACGAAAAAAGATTTTTGTGCAGCCCTGCTGGAAAAGTGGAAAGCATAGACAAAATAACAACACAAAAACTTAATGAAATTAGGAAAAAATATTTCTTTAGAGAAAATTTTAGCATCACAATTTACACAAACAAATCCTTAAGTTATGTTAAGAAACTGGCAAAAGAATATATTTTGCCAAAACTAAGTTCAAAAGATGAAAAACTTCCAAACACAGACGAACTAGATTTTGTTAACAAATCATTTTTAAACGTCACAAAAAAGGAAATTAATGACAACATTGTTCTCCTAAATTTCAGTAAAATACCAATTCCACAAAACAAGAAAGAAAAACTCAAAACTTATGCTCTACTTCAATATCTAAATTCACTTCTATTTTCAAAGAAATTGGTGAAAATTAGAGAAGAAAAATCATATGTGTATAACCTTTCATCATATAGAAAAGCAACCCCAAGAGAATATGTTTTTGGTGTTAAATTCCAAACCAAAAATGAATTCATAAAACCATGCTTGAAAGAAATTTCAAAAATCATTTGTGAAACAAGAGAAACTGGTTTTTCAGAAGAAGAATTTAATGATTATGTGACAAAAACAAAACTCTCTGAAGACATGGAATTTTCAACCCCAGGAGACGCAATCAGAGCATTGAGGGGACAATATCAAACATATGATGAACTCCTGGAGAAAAAAGTTCTCAAAAAACTTTTCTACTCCATCACACTAAATGATGTTAACGAGTTTATGAAAAACGCACTAAAGTTTAACAACTACTACATAAGCATTCTAACAAACACAGAAATAGAAAAGAAAATGCTTCCAACAGAAAGAGAAATTAAAACATTATTTACAGAAAAAGAATAGGTTTTTCCTATTCTTTTTTATTATTTTTGCATTTTTTATATTATTTTTTCGTGTTTTTTGCAAATTTTTTCATTAAATTTTTGCAAATCATTATCTTATGTTAAAACTTTGAACGTCAATATTTTTAACATTTTTAATTTGCGAAACAAAATCTTCTTCGTGGCTAACAAACAAAACAAGCCCTGGGAAACTATTTATTGCATTTGCAAGAGCTTTTTTTGCAACAACATCAAGATGGCTAGTTACCTCATCTAAAACCAAAATTGTGTGAGGGTTTTTCATAAGTTTGCAAAGTTTTAGTTTGCTCATTTCTCCACCACTCAAACTTTTGATTGGTTCCATAATATGTTTTGATGTTAAACCAACGCGAGAAAGCATTCCTCTCGCTTCTTTTTCTGTAAGTTCTGGAAACTCACTCAAAACATCTTGCAAGGGGGTTGCTTTTATATCCACAAAATTAAGTTCCTGTTCAAAATAAGCAATGTCACTTTTTCCATAATAATTTATTGTTCCGGAAAGTTTTGGGATTATGTTTTGAATAGTTTTTAGAAGAGTTGTTTTTCCAACTCCATTAAACCCTTTAAGCCTAATTCTTTCACCATTTTGCATCGACAAACTAAAGCCGCTAATAAGTGGCCATGCGTATCCTGCAGAAAGATTTCGAACAACTATTAGTGTGTTAAAAGGATTATGCTTATATTTAAAGCAAAAATTTGGTTCTGGTGCAACTTGCTTTTCATCTATCACTTCAAGTTTTTCAAGCCTTTTTTCCCTACTTTTGGCTTGCCTTGCTGTGGCTGTTCTCACTTTGTTCTTTGCAATATATTCTTCTAGTTTTTCTCTTTCTTTTTTTATGTTTTCAATTCTTCTTTCTTCCGCTTTCTCATTTAGGGCTTTTTGTTTTAGAAAGCTTGTGTAATTCCCAGGGTAACGAACTATCTTTTGGTTTTCAATTGACCAAACAGTGTTTATAACTCCATCCAAAAAGTTAACATCGTGAGACACAATGAAAATATTTCCCTCAAACTTATTCAAAAACTTTGTGAACCACTCAATGTGATTCGTGTCTAGATAGTTTGTTGGCTCATCTAATATCAAAAAGTCTGGTTTTTGAAGCAATATTTTGGCCAAAATAACTTTCATTTTTTGACCACCACTGAGGTCTTTCAAAAATGTTTCCATTCCAAATTGAGCAATTCCAAGGCCGGTTGCTATTTGATTTATTTTTGTTGGAATCTCATAGAATTCATTTTCCAAAAGTTTATCAAAAATAATTTGAATTTTATTCAAAGTTTTCTCATCATCACAGCCACCATTTTGCAAGTTCATAGTTAAAACATTATATTCATTTTCCAGCTTATATAAATCATCAAAAGCAGTTTTAAGATATTCTTCAACTGTCAAGTCTTTATCAACCTCAACAAACTGATCAAGATATCCAATTTTTAAGTTTTTTGGATAAATAATGTCACCTTTTTCCTGAACAATTTTTCCAGTTAGTATGTTAATAAACGTTGTTTTTCCCATTCCATTAAGCCCAACAAGCCCAATTTTTTCATTGTTATTTATATTAATATTTACATCTTTATATAATATTTTCTCACCAAATGAGTGAGACAAGTCTTTAATTTCTATCATAGTTTTTTCCTCTTTTATTTATAAATTTTTAAATTTAAACAAAAAAACAAGAGCGTTTTACCCTTGCTTTAAAAACTATAACTAAACATAATTTATTTTTAAAATTATGCATAACATAATTTGTTTTTATCACATAGCAAAACACCATATTTGTTTTTCAAATACGGCTGCCATCTAAATCATTGTGATAAAATCAAATTTTGTCATTTTAAAAACTTCCTTTTCTTAATCTTACACTAGCATTATATCACAAAAATAAACATTTGTCAATATATCAATTTTCTTATGTTAAAAACACATATTATTTGTATAAAAAAGGGAAAGCATTTTGCTTCCCCTATCGCACTCCCGTCTATATTTATGTGAAGTGCCAAAGTTAGTTTAGTTTAGAGATTATTCTTGAGCATCCTCTTCTGCTGGAGCTTCTTTCAAAGCTTTTTCGTATTCAGCAAGAATGAGGTCACGAATCTTTTCTCTTGTTTCCGTGTTTAGTGGATGAACGATGTCTTTGAAAGTTCCATCTGGTGTTTTTCTGCTAGGCATAGCAATGAAAAGTCCTTGGTTTCCTTCAATGATCTTAATGTCGTGAACGGCAAAACATTCATCAATTGTTAGAGATGCAACTGCTTTGAGCTTGTTTTCATCTTTCTTAACAATACGGATACGAATATCAGAAATATTCATCAAGTCACTTCACCTTCCTTTTATAGTTTAGCCCAAAAGTAAAACTTTTAGCCTACATATATTTTAGCCTATTTGATAAAAAAAAGTCAAATAAAATAGCATATATTTTAAAAAATGTAATTAGCACACTTTTACCCTATCTTATAACACTTTTGCCAAAAGCAAATCATATATATTATTATGTTTAATTTAAACACCATTAAATCAATATATTTTGTTGGCATTGGAGGGATTTCAATGTCTGCGCTATCTAAACTCATGAAAAGCAAAGGAAAAACTGTTTGCGGATGTGATGACAACTTAAGCCAAATCACAGAAAAACTAAATAATATGGGAATACATGTCTTTCTTGGTTTTTGTGAAAAGGCAATCAAAAGTTGTGAACTTGTTGTTTACACAAATGCAGTAAAAAAAGATAACAAAAACCTAGTTTTGGCAAAAAAGCTTAAAAAGCCCATTTTGGAGCGAGCGGAGTTTTTAGGCCTTTTGTGCAAGGAGTATCAAACAGTTATTGCCGTTTGTGGAACTCATGGCAAAACAACCACAACAGCAATGATAGCCCACATCCTAAAAGACAAAAATCCAACTGTTCACATTGGCGGAATTGCCAAAGACTTTGATGATAACTTGCTTGTTGGGTCAAACGATTTGTTTATCACCGAAGCTTGTGAATATAACAAAAGTTTTTTGCATATAAATCCCACGCACACGGTTTGCACAAACATTGAAAAAGATCACATGGATTGCTACAAAGATTTTGATGATTTAAAAGAAGTTTTTCACAGATTTATTGCAAGAACAGCAAAAAATATTGTTATAAATCAAAAATTTTTACATTTTTATCATGACTTTTTTGCAAATGAAAAAATTATCTCATTTTCAAAAGATATGAAAGCAAGTTATGTTGCAGCAAATATTGAAGAAAAAAATGGAAATTATTCTTTTGATGTTATGAATAATAACAATGTTCTAGCAAGAATAAATCTCTCTGTTGTTGGAGAACACAATGTTGAAAACGCAATCGCTGCTTTTGCGTTATGTCATAAAATTGGGATTTCAGCAAGCACAATAAAACAAAAACTTGAAAGTTTTGAAAATGTTCAGAGAAGATTTCAAGTTATTTACAAAAATGAAGTTATGATTGTTTCAGACTACGCCCATCACCCAACAGAAATTAAGGCAAGTTTGCTTGCAGCAACAAAAATTAAACATAACAAAATCATATGCGTTTTTCAGCCACACACATACTCAAGAACACTATCTCTTTTTGACGAGTTTTTAAGTTGTTTTGATTTTGCTAATAGCGTGATTATTCTAAAAACATATGCCGCTAGAGAAAAGGAAATTTTGGGAGGCACCGCTCACGACTTGTTTTTGGAGTTAAAAAAGAAAAATAAGGCTGTTTCATATTTTGAAAACACGCAACTCCTTTTTGAAAATCTGCAAAAAATCACCCAAAAAGGCGACATTGTTTTGTTTCTAGGAGCCGGCACGATTGACCAATTTGCCAAAGATTATGTGAAAACCTATTATTTATAGGCAAAGTTTTTTGCCAAAATGGAGTTTTTCTATTGACATTAGGTTTTATTTAGTGTATAATGTTTCTACATTATTTTTGTGAGGTAGAAAAATGAAAGCAGACATACACCCAAAGTATCACACAATCACTGTGCAATGTGCATGTGGAGAAACTTTCACAACAAAATCAACATATTCTAAAGATTCAGTATTGAAAATTGACATTTGCAACAAATGCCACCCTTTCTTTACTGGAAAACAAAAACTTGTTGACACAGCTGGTCGTGTTGAGAAATTTAACAAGAAATACAATATTGAAGCAAAATAGCACTAAATCAAAAAATAGATGCTAAGTTTTTTAGCGTCTATTTTTTTGTTTTGTAAAAGGATACTCTATGGATTTTAATGTTTTGAAAAGTGAATTTAACAAAATTGACTTTGAAGACAAAAACTTTAAAAGAGATGCTTTGTGGCTTGTTAAAGAACTTCCAAACACTTTAACTAAAGAAGAGAAAGCAAAGCTTGAAAAAGACCTTGTTGAGCTTAAAAATGGCACACCTCTTGCTTATGTTATGGGATTTGTTCCATTTTTGAACTGCAACATTTTTGTTAACGAAAGCACCCTTATTCCAAGACCTGAAACCGAATTGTTGGTTGATAAATTAATTAAAATGTTTCGTGGACAAAAACCTAAAATTTTGGATTTGTGCGCCGGAAGCGGGTGCATTGGAATTTCTCTTCAAAATGAGTTAAACACAAATATGACTTGTGCGGATAT
>JAEETG010000122.1 GCA_016290255.1 Clostridia bacterium | reverse complement strand
ACCAGATTTTCCCCTGCTCCCACCATCAATTCCGCCATGACCAGCATCTAAGACAACACAATATTGTGACTTTGGAACAGCGGAAACAAGGCTTGAAACTGAATAAGCCATAATTGAACTTATTGCAATTAAACAAGCCAAAAAGAATCCTCTTAACACATTTTTATTAATAAAAAAAAGCATACAAAATTATATGCTGTTTTTTGTGTTCTTCATAACTTATTTTAATGTTTTAGTTTTTTCTTCTTAAGCATTTCAAAAGCACTAACTACGTCAACTTTTATATCTTCAAACAAATTTTTGTCAACAACCAATGGTGAACCACCATTTTTTGTTTCTATAATTTTTTTATCACCCTGTTTTTTGATTGTCACATTTTTAATATCGAATGCTGTTCCCAAAGCATTTCCAAGTTCTGGAACAAAATAGTATTTCACTCCATCATGAATATAATACATTTCTCCATCAACCTTTATTGAGTCTGAACCTGCAGTTTTAATGAAATGTCGTTTGTCGGCATATTTTTCCAAAAAGTCTTGTTCTTTTTTTGTGTTAAAATAATAACAAACCTCAATTCCATCAAATGTTTTAACATCAATATTGTTTTCATAACTCATCATTGTTTCTAGGTAATTTTCTTTTGTGAAAACAACATGCATATATGCTGGGTGTGCCAAAACAATTTTTGCACTTTTTGCCTCTTTTCTTAAAATCTTGAACAACTCTGATGCATATGGAACAAAAGATGGCTTATAAAATAATGGACCCTTAGGATCTTGCGACATCTTTCTGATAAAATCAGATGGATAATCTAGCACACTGTCATCAGTGTTTAAAAGTTTTCTATATTGAGCCTTTCTGCCCTCATTTTTGCAAATCCAAACCCTCAAATCTTTTATTATATGTGGCTCTCCAATGGACTTAAGTTCTTTCATGCTAGGCTTTTCAACATCGCCACTTTTGTCTAGCTTGTTTAGTATGGTGATGAGTTCTTTATAATCATGTTTATAATCTTTTTTGAAATTTCTGTTGTGCAAAATCTTGTTTTTATAAAGTTTTAATGCATCTTCCAAATTGTAATAAGATAAAATATGAGAAATGAAACCGTCATAATTTGTTCCATCTTTGTTTATATGATGAGCATCAATCATCGTGTCGTATTCACACCCAAGAATGAGTTCTCCACTATAATAATCCCTCAAATTTCCATCTTTTAGAACTTCCACAACAGGAGCCAAAACATCAAGATGGCTATGTTCAAGAAGACAAAGCTTTTGAACTTTGTCTTGCTCGGCTTTTATTAAACACTTAATAACATTTTCTTTTGTTAATTTACCATCAACATGAACATGCAAATCAACTCTAACTTTTTGCTCTTTTCCCATAATTATCCCTTTATTGTTTATTTCTTGCTTTTTTCTTTTCTTCTTTTATCGTTGATTATTTCAAGTGCTTTTTCATCAATAACCTTCATTCCCTCTTCTTCGGCAATCTTAACCATTTGAGTTAGAGCTGCTTTCAAGAAAATTCTTGGAATCTTCACAAGTTTTTGGCAAGCTTCTTTTGTGAACTTTATGTCTGTGTTAAGCCTTTCAGCACAATAAATAACAGATTTTATGTCACCCTCATGCTCTGGGATCGGCTCAGAAAATGGCTTTTTAAATGTTGAACACCAAAAGTTCTTGCTGTCACGATAACCATAATCCACTGGAACTTTTGGGAACCCTCCAGCGCTAACTCCGTTTACTATTGTGTTGTAGTATTTATCTTTCAAAAGAATTTTGTCTATCTTCAAAATAAAGTGAGCACCAAATTTGCTGGTTATTCCATTAAAGTTGTGATATGGTCCATCATAGCCCTCAAGTTTTCCCGGTTTATCTGTTTTTGCTCCGTCCAAACTATTATCCCAAGTGCATTCAAAAACTTGAAACGCTTCTTCAACAATTTGAGGCCTGTTTTCCCCTAGTGTGCTATCTCTTAGGGTGAATATGCAATCTTTCATTTTTTCTTCTGTTGTGTCGCCTGGAAAGCCTAGTTTCACGGCTTGTTTGAAAAACTTTTTATTGTCTGGAATAAAGTTTAGGCTAACTTTTTTTGTTCTCAAAATGTTTTGTGCGGTGTTGCTTGAGTTTCGGCACTCTAATATCATTGCATAATAATCTTTGCCCGCAATATAATATGGAAAGCAAAGTGAATATGCTCCCAAATTTGTTTTACCACTTTTTGAAACAGTTCCCGCCAAAACTGTTGGCATTGGGAAAAATGATGATGTTTGATAGAAGTTATCTAATATTTTTATTTCTTTAAAATCGTCTTTCATTTTGTTGTTCTCCTTTTAATTCACATAAAAAATAGTTTAGAAACTAAACTATTTTTATCAATCTTCACTAGAAGCAACATATTCAGAAACAGTTATTGTCCCTGTTGTTGCCAAAAGATCTATGTGGTCATATTTTTCATCACAAGGTTGACCAAATGCTGTTGTGCAACGGAAACTTTCTCCTTGAGATTCACAATATTTTTTGCTTGTGTTTATTGTTGTTTTTGCGTTACCAAAAATATCTAAACTTGCTTTTGCAGACTCCCAAGCAAGAGAATAGTTGTCACTGTGTGGTGCACTAATGCTAATTTTTCCACTTGTTGTTTTGATGATGTGGTCACCATGCACTTCAACAAATGAACCATTAATGTTGCATGAACTAAACTCGTTTGCCTTGTTTATTACAACAGTTCCAAGTTTCATCCCAGTGAATGAAATCGTTCCAGCAGTTGCTGTTGATTTGATGTCAACTCTTTCTTCTGGGTTTGCATCAATATTTATTTTTCCACTGGAGCTCACAATATTTATTTCTGATGCATGCACATTTTTAAGATTTAGAGTTCCTTTTCCAGTTCCAACCCCATATAAAACGTCACCATATGACTCTTTCACAGTTATTGTTGTTCCTGTGTTCTTTCCTATATCTATTTTGCTGAACACTTTGTCAAATGTTATGGTTGTTTTTCCTGTTGCCTCAAGCGAAAGTGTGTCCACTTGCGGTGTTACGCCAATTGTTCCAAACTGACAAGCGGTTTCTTTCACAACAAGCCTTGTTGTTCCTGTTATGTCTCCAACAATCATTTTTGCACCTTTTGTGTCACATGAAAAGTCACCAAACACATTGCCAACATAAACAGAACCATTGTGGTTTTTAACACTTAGTTTGCTTGCTGATGTTCCTGTGCTCAAAACATTTTTGAGGCTCACAGCATCGGTTCCGCCATTAACTTCAATGTTCACATTGGCTTTTATGTCATTGTTGAACACAACTTTTCCTTTCTTGCTCTTTATGATATCTATGTTCCCAACTTTTTCAATGCCAGCTTCTTCATATGTTGCAATTTCGGTTTCACCAAATGTCACAGAACCACTTTCACTTTCAATTCTAATATTGTTTGCACTCATTTTCCCAGCAGTGCCAAATTCAACATTTCCGCCTTTTGCAATAATTTCAACATCTTTATTCTTAAACGCGTCATATGTTAAAGTTACAGTCATACTATTTTGTGTTCTAAGCATAAAGCCCTTTTCTGGTTCCTGCATCCTGATGAAATAAATCTTTTTGTCTGGCCTTGTTGGGTCTTTATAATATGAGTTATATGGGTTTTCATCCTCAGCATTAAATGTTGTGTTTGTGCTTGAATAGGTTGGCCTGTCCACACTTCCTTTAACAAATCCCCTATATTGCCCAGTCACTTGAACTCTGATGTCGTGATCATCAAAAAGCATTTCACTTGTTGCATAATCAAAAGACAAATTATACCCACTAATTTCAAAACGAACTATATCCGCGTCATCCCATGCTTGTTGAGCTTTTGCACTTTCGCCACTAACTTTTTCATAGAAACCATTGTTCACACCTGACTTAATATAGTGATATCCAAAGATTTGTATGCTTGGAAACAAAAACATTGCGCCACAAACCAATGTTAAAATCACAAGGATAGCAACAATAATAATCATAATGAATTTCATTATATGACCAAAAATTCCCATTTTTTCACCTCTTGATTTAAGTATATAATTAAAATAAAATCAAGTCAACAAAAAATTGCTAACTTGATTATTTTTATATTTATATAAGAGTGGCTTTAATTCTTCTTATTCCAGACGAACTGCTTTCTTCCTTTTGAATCTTAAACACACCAAGTTCTCCAGTTCTTTGGGCGTGAGGCCCACCACAAATTTCCTTTGAAAACTTGCCCATGGTGTAAACTTTCACTTTATCGCCATATTTTGACTCAAAAATTCCAATTGCACCACTCTTTTTGGCTTCTTCCACAGTCATTTCCTCGCAAGTGATTGGAGCATCTGCTTTGATTGCCGCATTAACCCAATCTTCAACTTGTTTTAGTTCATCTTCCGTCATTTTGTGGTCACAAACAAAGTCGAATCTAAGGCGTTCTGTTGTTATGTTACTTCCTCTTTGCTCTGCTGACCCCCCAATAACTTGACGAAGTGCCGCGTGCAAAAGGTGTGTTGCACTGTGAAGTTTTGCAAGAATTATTTTGTCTTCATCGCTTTCAGCCTGTCCAACGCCACCTTTAAACATTGCTCCACTGTTATCTCTTGACTTTTGTTGATGTTCCTTAAACGCAGCATCAAAGCCTTGAGTGTCAACTTTAAGTCCTTTTTCTGAGGCTAGTTCCATTGTGAGTTCTTTTGGGAAACCAAATGTGTCGAAAAGCCTAAACGCTGTTTTTCCGTCAATAACACTGCCAGCAGGCATGTTGTTTGTGATTTTTGAAAACTCTTTCAATCCACCATCTAGGGCTTTGTTAAACTTTTCAACCTCTTTTTCAAGTTCTCCAATAATGAAATCTTGTTTATTTACAAAACTTGGGAACTCTTGTTTATAAAACTCAATAAAGCACTTTGCAACCTTGCTTAAGTCATGAGCATCAATTCCCAATGTTCTTGTGCAGTTCACAGCACGCCTTATGAGCCTTCTTAGGATATAGCCCTGCCCAACATTTGATGGAACAGTTGGCTTTTGGTCTCCAAGCAAGAACACAGATGCTCTGATGTGGTCACAAATGATTGCAAAAGGCTTTCCGTCTTTCTTGTCAAAATCAAATTTTTTGCCTGAAAGTTCTTCCAAAACATGGATTGCATCTTCAAAACAGTCATTTTGATATGTTGACTTAAAGCCATTTAGAACAGAAACAACTCTTTCCATTCCCATTCCTGTGTCAACATTTTGTTGTGGCAGTTTTTTAATTGGGTCGCCTGCTTTTTCAACAACAAACTCCATGAACACATTGTTCCAAATTTCCACCCACTTTCCACAATCGCAAGATGGGTCACAGTTTGGTCCACAAGATGGTTTTCCTGTGTCATAGAAAATTTCGGTGTCTGGTCCACAAGGGCCAACTCCGCCCCCAATTTCCCACCAGTTGTCCTTTTTAGGGAAATAGAAAATTCTGTTTTCTGGAATTCCACAACTTTTCCAAAGATTTGCGCTCACTTCATCTCTTGGGACTCTTTCATCTCCCTCAAAAACAGTGACAGCAAGTTTTTCTTTTGGAATGTTTAACCACTTTTCATTTGTTAAAAAGTTGTAACTCCACTTGATTGCGTCTTCTTTGAAATAATCACCAATGCTCCAGTTTCCAAGCATAAAGAACATTGTGTGGTGGCGGTTGTCTCCAACATCTTCAATGTCGTTTGTTCTAAGGCATGGTTGAATTGAAAAAACGCGTTTTCCCTTTGGATGAGGCTGCCCCATCAAATATGGAATTAAAGGCTGCATGCCAGCAGTTGTGAACAAAACTGTGTTATCATTTGGAATAAGTGATGCTCCCTCAATCTTTT
>JAEETG010000121.1 GCA_016290255.1 Clostridia bacterium | reverse complement strand
TTTTTTAAAATTATAACATTTTAAAATTCTTTTGTCTAATAAATTTAATAAGTTTTTTACGCATAGTTCATTTTGCCCCATTTTTTTCAACATTCAATCCAGCCTTTTCCACAAAATATGAGTTTTCACCTTAAGCCTAAATAATACAAAATCAAATAAATGCTGAAACATAAAACATTTATGACATTATTCCATATAACATAAGACTCATAACATAATATTGACGGCTAATAATTTTTCTATATTGGGTTTTGTTCTTGTTTCAATAAATTTAATCATATTAAAAAAATATTTTATGACAATTTAGATTTTTTTATTTTATGTTACAAAAACTCAAAAAAGGGCATGAGGAATTATTCATGCCATTTTAAGTTTTGCGTCTCAATTAAGATTAGAGAAGGGTGGTTTTTGATATTTTTGTGTAATTTTAGTTTTTTATACAAATTAAGAAAAAATTTGCAAATCCAAAAATCATAACAAAATAATTTTATAGACACATAGACAATTTACAATAAAATACATTTTGTGTTATAATTAACTTATTATAAAATGTTTAATCATTTATAAAGTTGGTTTAGAGCCAAAAGTTAAATTTTAATGAATAAGTGTTCATATAAAATTTTAAGTATTATGCAAAATATAATGATTATATGTAAAATTTGTAAATATATATAAATGAAAATAATATTATAAAAAATGAGTTTTATTTATTATATTGGACTAACTATTCGTAAAACTTGTCTTTTACGAATAGTTTTGGCAATTAAAAATAAAGCAAAAATGCCCTATTCTCTAAAAATTTTTGTTAAAAATAATATTATCATTTAACATAATGTTTGGATTATTCAAAAATTCATCTATATAAATTTAGCAAAAAATCACCCTTTTTTAGCAGTGACCTTCTCTCTTTGCTGTCTGGCAAAACACTGGACACAAGTTTCCAAAATGTTCTCGAGTGATTAAACTCAACAATATGAGATAGTTCATGAACAACAACATAATCTATCAAATCTGGTGGCAGCATCACAAGTCGCCAGTTTAGTTTTATATCTGCTGTTTTGCTACAACTTCCCCACACTCTTCTGCTGTTGGTTAATGACAAACTTTGTGGCAAAAGTTGCATTAAATTGGCAAAATAGTTTACCCTATCTTTTAGTATATCTTCTGCCTTTTTCAGCATAAAACCAATTATTAGTCTCTTAATTTTTGCTGTGTTTTCAGCGTATTTTTCATTAACAGCAAAGTGGTCTTCCCTTTCTTCTATTTTTTTTGCTTTAGGATAAAAAATCACGGGTTTTGTTATCCCTAAAAACATAACTTCTTTGTATGAAATAATGTTTGAATTTGCCAGTTTGTTTTGCATTATTCTATCTTGATGTATTCTAATCCAATTAATTCTTTCACTCACCGCTTTTTCAATTTCACTATATGGACATCTATTTGGGGCCCTCACTATTAGCTCACCATCTGATGATATTTGAATTGAAATTGAACGCCTTTTTGTTCGTATTAATTTGTCTATTGTTATCATTTTTTCACCTTCATTCAACCCCTATTATATCATTTTACGAATAAATTTACAAACATTTTTTTGACAAAAAATCGCATAAATACGCGATTTTTAAGTGCTATGCAAGTATTATGTTTTGCATAATACCTATTTTTTGTTGACTTAATAAAAAAAATTTACTATACTCTTTATAGTTATGGGGGTTAAAGATGGCAACAGACTTAAACACACTAATTCTGAACGCGATAAAAAGTGAAAGCAAATATGGTTTGGAAATCATTGATGAAATCAAATTGAAATCAAATGGTGAAATTATTTTAAAACAACCAAGTCTATATAGTGCTCTTAGAAGATTGGAATCAAAAGGCTATGTTACATCGTATTGGAAAGATAGTGAACTCGGCGGAAAGAGACACTACTATCAAGCAACAAAACTTGGTGTTGATGCTTTAAATAACAAAAGGAAAACTCAATCAGCAACTGAAGCATATATTAAAAAAGCACTTGAAGAAAATGCTGAGGCCTCACCTATTCAAAAAGAAAAAAATTCCAACAAAGAAAATGATGATGAATATGATGATGACGAACCAGTAAACGAAAATTCAACAATAAATTATAAAACAATTTTAGGTGATTTTTTAACTGATGATGACGAAAATGTTAGTTCACAGAATAATAGTTTTATTGATAGTGATGATGATATTGAAGATGAAGATGTTGAAGAAACAATTGAAAAACCAGTAACTAAAAAACAAACACCAACCGCTGTTAAAGAAACAAAACAAGATGAAAACAAAAGTGCCCCACCAACCTACTTAAAAGAATTTGAAAACATCTTTAGGTCTGAACCATCTAAAAAAGAAAAATCACAACAGCCAAAAGAATATAAGATAGCATCTAAAGCAGAAAGTGATGAAGATATATTTGCAAACAAGCAAATGGCACTTCTTGAAAATGCTGCAAAAAAATATAATGAAGCACATGGAAATAGCAACACATCTTCAGAAAAAGTTCAAAACGAACTCGTTGAAAACATCAACAAGAAAAAACAAATTAGCGAAATTGAAATCATAAGAAATGAAAGGAAATATTTGCTAACAAATAAAATGAATTTTGTCAGTGGATTGAGCATCTTATTTATTGACATTATAATCTACTCTATCTTGCTTTTACTGTATGTTTTCAAAGGCTGGACAAGTGTTGAAAATTTTATAATAATTGGTGCATGTTTGCTAATTGTTGTAATTGTTGTTCTTGTTGATATTATTTCATGTTATAAATATCCTGACAAAAAAATTAATTATAAATTTAATTGGTCCAAAAGCATTGGTTTGAGATTGTTAGTTTTTGTTTTGTTGTGTGTCGCATCAATTTCAATTAATCTACTTATTGGTATGGAAAGTTTTAGCAATATGTTTCACGCAAAATTTTTGATTAGATGGTTTACTCCAATCGTTCTATCATTTGGAATTATTATTAGATGGATTGTAAATTTTATTCTATCAAAACAAGATAAATATCAATCATTAAAAGATGATAATAAAAGGTGAAAATCACCTTTTATTTTTTATTTAATCACTAAATTTATAATAATATAAATGCATTTTCATATTATTTTGCTATTTTTTTGCATTTTTTTTCATAAAATTTTCACATTTTTGTCAAATACATTTACTTTATAAAAAAAATATAATATAATAAGTTATAATAGAAATAGGAGAAAATATGAGTTCATCAGATAATTCCAGTGAAAAAGTTTTGGAAGTTAAGGGAATAACAAAATCATATAAAAAACGCACCGTGCTGAATAATATCAATTTTGATATTTATGCTGGTGAGATTTTTGGTTTTCTTGGACCTAATGGTGCTGGTAAAACAACTCTCATTAGAATTATATGTGGCATGACAACTCCAACTGCTGGAGAAGTTTTTATATGTGGAAATTCTGTTCAAAAACAATTTAAAAAAGCTGTCGTTAATCTTGGAGCAATGATTGAAAACTGTCAGGCCTACTCTTATATGTCTGGTTATCAAAATCTTGTTTATTTTGCAAGTTTAAATGGAAATGTTGATCATATGCAAATTGACGAAATTGTTGATGCTGTTGGAATGACCGCCAGAATTCACGATAAGTTTAGAACATATTCATATGGAATGAGGCAAAGAATTGCTTTAGCTCAAGCTTTGCTCAACAAACCAAAACTCCTTGTTTTGGATGAACCAACAAACGGACTTGATGCAACAGGAGTTATTGAACTTCGAAAAACTTTGAAGATAATGGCCGCAAAAGAAAAAATGGCAATTATGGTTAGTAGTCATATCTTAACTGAAATGGAATTATTATGTGATTCATTTGCAATTGTTGACAGTGGAACGGTTTTGGAACTTAGATCGAAAAAAGAACAAACAAGTTCCATTGATAAACAAATTGCAATCAGTGTTAACTACCCTAACTATGCTTGCAAAGTTGTGCATGAAGCATTTAATCTTTTCCCTGAAATTGCTGGTAACAGCATCTTAATTCCTTTCAATAAAGAGTTATATAAAAATGTTGTGAAAGAGTTGCAAAGCAAAAACATTGCTGTCTTTGGTGGAAGGGTTGAATCAAAATCACTTGAGGATATATATTTGGATATTTTAAAAAATAATAGGAAGTAGTTTATGGGGTTTTTTAGATTATTAAAAGGTGAACTAAACAAGATACTAATGCGACCAATCCTGTATGTTATAACAGGAGTTGTTATTTTCGCAATAGTCTTTTCTTGTTTGATGTTTAAAAATGTTGAACAGCGACCAAGTTATTCAACATATTATAGTGCCTACAACGAACAAGACACTTTAGTGAAAGTTAGGAAAACATTTAATGAAGGTATGAACACCTATGGTTCAATTGCTGCTGATCAACTGATTGTTCAAGCAGAAAACAATTTGGAAAATGCTCATAAGTTAAGCGAGAAAGAAACAATCATAAATGAAAAAGGCCAAGAGGTTGAAGGCGAATACAAAATAATTGCAAAACTATATAAAGCTTTTGGTGAACAATCAAAAAATATTATTAGTGAACCAGACAATTTCGTGTCTGCATATCAAACATACATGAACGAACAAAGTTTTAAAGATGCTTCTGTTGATGCTTCAATTGATGCTTTAGCAAACGTTGTTGGTTCAATAAAAAAATCCAAAAATGGAGAACTGGTGCAACCTACTCCAGCCCATGAATCCAATAACCTTGCCGCTATTCACTATTATATAACAAAAATTAATGATATTCAAAGACTTAAGAAAACAGAATCAGATAATAATGACATCATTATCCCAACAAATAAAATTGAACAATTTAATAAAACCTACATAAGAATATATAATAATGTTATAAGTGAAAACAGACCAAACGAATATGATATCACAAGATTTGAAAATCATTCATCTATTAGAAAGCTATTTGAGGAAGAGAATTTATATAACCAACTAAGAGAATTAATAAAATCTATAGAAGTTAAAGTTATCTCAGATAAAGTTTATGAAGAGAGAAAACAAAATCTAGCAGATGCCAAAGCATTTTTGGTGTCATACAAAAAAGAAATTGATGATTTTGTTTTGGAAAAAGAAGACAGAGATGTGCCAAAGCTTAAAGACATGTGTGTTAGATACTATTTGTATGCAGATAATGTTAACAACCTAATTAACAACACAATAAAATATGATTTACTGCTCTCAAAAGGAGATAAGACTGCAGCCACCTATTATGGTTATAACACTATGAATATAAATGGAGGCAGCGAAAGTAGCAGTTTATACCTTTATGCAATTCAAGAGCAAATGACAAAACAACTCTATCTTTTAAAACACAAAGCAACCGAAATGGACTATGCAAACACGTTTAGTGGAAACCAAACATCAAACACAGTGAGCAACGCTTTTGACCTTGTTTACTATGGTCTAGAAATAACAAGCATTGTAATCATCATCTTCACTGTTGTTTTGTCTGCTGGAATGCTTGCTGGAGAACAGTCAACAGGAACTCTTAAACTACTCTTAATTAGGCCATATTCAAGAAGTAGCATATTAACGAGTAAATTGGTTGCAACAATGATTTTTGCATCAATATTCTTCATTTTCTCAACTATTATACTGTTTATTGCAGGATGGGCACTTTTGGGTGTTAACTTTACCCCAATTCTTGCGGTCTTTAATGCAACAAATGCTTTTGTGATTTCGCCTGGTGCTCTACTATTTATTTATCTATTATGTTTACTACTCAAAACAATTTTCTATATTGCAGTATCTCTTGCAATATCTGCAATATTTAGGAGCAATGTTGGTGCTGTTAGCATATCAATTGTTTTATACTTTATAATTAGTATTATGGGAACAATATTCGCGCAATCGTTCTTCTATGGATTTATTCCTTTCAGTAACCTTGATTTGTTTAAATTCTTTGGAGGTTCATTTGTGTCCACTGCAGGTGGTTCACTACTATC
>JAEETG010000120.1 GCA_016290255.1 Clostridia bacterium | reverse complement strand
GTTGCTCTTCTTTGCTGCACAGAAGAAATTGTTTGCATGAACTTAAATGACTATTCTTTTTTGGGGGAACTATCTTTAGATGGTTCAATCCGAAAAATCAATGGAGTTTTGCCAGCGCTAATCACAGCAAGAAGTTTGGGTCACAAAAAAATTGTTGTTCCAAAAGAAAACGCAAACGAAGCAAGTTTTATTGATGGAATTGATGTTTTTGGAGTTTCAACCCTAAAAGAACTTGTTTTGTTCCTAAATGGGGAACTTGTCTTAGAGCCGATTGAAAAGAAAAAGTTTGAAACAATCAAAAAAGATGGGATACTTCCAAACGACTTTTGTTACATCAAAGGGCAGTATCAAGCCAAAAGAGCAATGGAAATAGCGGCTGCTGGCGGACATAATGCTTTGATGATTGGACCGCCTGGCGCAGGGAAAACAATGCTTGCTCGTTCAGTTTCTTCAATTATGCCAGACCTCACTTTTGATGAAGCGTTGGAAGTTACAAAAATTCACAGCATTGCTGGAACACTAGATCCAAATGTTGGAATCATTTGGCAAAGGCCATTTAGGTCCCCACACCACACAACAACAGTTGTGGCTCTTTGTGGTGGTGGAAGAAACGCCAAACCTGGTGAAATCAGTTTGGCTCACAATGGAATACTATTTTTGGATGAACTTCCAGAATATAACAGGCACACAATCGAAACGCTAAGGCAACCTCTTGAAGATGGTGTGATAACAGTTGCCAGAAACGCACAAACTGTGGAATATCCCGCAAGCTTTATGATGATTGCCAGCATGAACCCTTGCCCTTGTGGAAACTATGGCAGCACAAAAAGAGAGTGTAAGTGCACCGAAAGCATGATAAGAAAATATCTAAGCAAAATAAGTGGCCCACTTTTGGATAGAATTGATCTTCACATTGATGTTGATGATGTGAACTATTCCTCACTGAAATCAAATTCAGATTTGGAAGAAAAGAGTGCAAGCATCAAAGAAAGGGTGAACAAGGCAAGAAAAATCCAACTTGAGAGATATAAAAACACAAATCATTTCTGCAATGCCAAAATGACAAACGCAGAAATGAGGAAATACTGCGTTTTAGATGAGGAAAGTGAAAACCTCATGAAAAACGCTTTCGAAAATCTAAAACTCAGTGCAAGGGCTTACACAAGAATTTTGAAAGTTGCCAGAACAATTGCCGACCTAGATGGCAGCGAAAACATAAAACTTGAACAACTTGCTGAAGCAATAAGCTATAGAACACTAGACAAAAAATATTCATTTTAATTGGGGGATCATCTCTTGGAAGACGCATACTTAACAATGTCGCTTGCTGGCATTTCCAGCAAAAAGCAACTTGAACTTGTTCAAAAATTTGGCTCATCAGAAAATGTTTGGATGAGCTTTTCTCGTCCACACATTTTGGAAACTGTTTTGGGCAAGAGTGCAATTGACGCAATCACAAATATCATAAATTCAAACAAACTTCAAGATTTCAAATTTGGGCTTCAAAAGATTGGTGTGAACTATATAACAATAGAAGATGGAAGATATTCAAAAAGGCTAAAAGAAATTTTTGACCCACCAACAGTTCTATATTATATTGGTGACATAAGTTTGTTAAATAGTGATGCAATCGCAATTGTTGGAGCCCGTTCTTGCACAAACTATGGAAGAGAGCAAACAAAAATCTTTTCACGTGCTTTAACCGAAGCTGGATTTGTGATTGTTAGTGGCCTTGCTGAAGGAATCGATGGCATTGCGCAAAAAGAGTGCATAAGGTGTGGAGGAAAAACAATTGCTGTTCTTGCTGGCAAGATTCATGATGTCTATCCAGCAATTCACAAAGAACTTGCCGATGAAATTGTGAAAAAGGGTGGGCTTTTGATTTGCGAAACACTTCCAACAGAACTTCCACGCTATGGCTTTGTTCAGCGTAACAGAATAATTGCTGGGCTTTCTTTGGGTGTTTTGGTTCCAGAAGCAGGAGAAAAAAGTGGCTCTCTTCACACAGTTGAGTTCGCAAACGACTATGGCAGGCACATTTTTGCAATTCCAGGGCCAGTTAGCAGTTCAAAAAGTGTTGGAACAAACAGGCTCATAAAGTGCTTTCAAGGGTGCTGCGTAACTGAGCCAAACGACGTCATAAAGGACTTTCCTGGGTTTTTGCTCCAAAACAAAAAACAAGACAAAATGGTTCAGTTAGACATGAACGAACAGCTCATTTTAGGCCTTTTGGAAGATGAAGCACAGCATTATTCTCTTTTGGTTGAAAAAACAGGGTTAGATTTAAAAACTTTGAATAGTTTGTTGACAAGAATGGAAATTCGTGGTTTAATAGTAAGAATGGCGGGAAATTATTATCAAAAGAAAATTGATTAAAAATTGTCCCTCAAAAAGGAGCAATAATGAGCAAATTAGTGGTTATCGAAGGTATTGGTAAGAGAGAAACCATACAAAAATATTTAGGCTCTGGCTACGAAGTTTTTGCAACAAAAGGTCATGTTCGTGACCTTCCTGTTCGAAGTTTGGGGCTAGATATGGAAAATCATTTTGAACCAAAATATGAACTTATGGCAGACAAAAAAGATATTGTTGCCAAACTGAAAGAAAAAGCAAAGAGTTCAGAAAGAATTTATCTTGCAACCGACCCAGACCGTGAGGGGGAAGCAATCAGTTATCACATAGCCTACATTTTGGGGTTAAATAATAATGATGACATAAGAATTGAATTTAACGAAATTTCAAAGAACGCAATAACAAAGGCACTAGAAAGCCCAAGGGCACTAGACCTAAACCTAATCAACGCTCAGCAAGCAAGAAGAGTTTTGGATAGGCTTGTTGGTTACAAAGTGTCACCAATCATCAGCAAAATGATAAAACCAAAATTATCTGCTGGTCGTGTTCAGTCAGTGACTTTAAAACTTGTTGTGGATAGGGAAAAAGAAATTCAAAACTTTAAGCCAGAAGAGTATTGGCCAGTTTCAGCAAAACTTCAAAAAAATGGAGACTCAACTGTTTTTGGTGCAGCTCTTCAAACACAAAATGGCAAAAAGTTTAAAGTTCAAAACGAACAACAGAAAAATGAAGTTTTGGAAGTTTTGAAACAAAATGATTTTGTTGTGAAAGCAATCAAAAAGAGTGTGACAAAATCAAATCCACCAGCACCATACATCACCAGCACAATGCAGCAAGATGCGCTAAATAAACTTGGAATGAGTTTGAAACAAACATCAGCTGCTGCTCAAACTCTATATGAAGGTGTTGAACTCAAGGGTGAGGGAAAAACAGCACTTATCACATATATCAGAACAGACTCAGTGCGTGTGTCTCCCCAAATGCAAGAAGTTGCAAAGAAATTTATTCAAGAAAAATATGGAAATGATTTTGTTCCAGAAAAGTTTAACATCTATAAAACAAAACAAAGTGCACAAGATGCCCACGAAGCCATCAGACCAATTCACCTTGAATTCACACCAGAAATGGTTAAAGGGCAAATTGAACCAAATTTATATAAGCTCTACAAACTCATATATGAAAGATTCTTGGCAAGCCAGATGAAGCCAGCAACATATAACAGCGTTAGCATCGACATTGATTGTGCTCAATATGGCTTTAAGGCAACAGGAAGAACCCCACTTTTTGAGGGTTACACAAAGGTTTATCAAGAATATGTTCAAAAGGACAAAGATGACCAAGACGAAAGCGAACAAAAACTTTTGCCTCAAATGAACGAGGGGGAAAGTTTAGTGCTAGTGGACATCAAATCCGAACAAAAATTCACAAAGCCTCCAGCAAGATACACTGAAGCAAGCCTTGTGAAAATTATGGAAGAAAAGGGAATTGGTCGTCCTGCAACATATGTTCCAACAATCACAACACTAGACAAACGAACCTACACAGAAAAAGAAGGAAAACAAATCAAGCCAACCGAACTTGGTTTTCTTGTGTGTGAAAAACTTGAAAAGCATTTCCCAGACATTATGGACATTTCTTTCACTGCAAAAATGGAAGATGCTTTAGATGAAATTTCAACAGGAAAAGATGAGTGGCACAAAGTTATTGAAGACTTTTATGTTGATTTCAAAAAAGAACTAGAAGAAGCCAGCGGCTCAAAGGACAAAATTCCAGATGAACCAAGCGATGAAATTTGTGACAAATGTGGAAAGCCAATGGTGATAAGAATGGGTAAATATGGAAAATTCCTTGCTTGTTCAAACTATCCGGAGTGCAAAAATGTGAAAAACCTTGATATAGTTGTTGGAGTTTGCCCAAAATGTGGAAAGAGCATTTTGGAAAAAACTAGCCACAAAGGAAACAAGTTCTATGGTTGCAGCGGTTATCCAGATTGTGATTTTGTTGCATGGGATAAACCTCAAGGCGAAAAATGCCCAAGATGCAACGATATTTTGCTAAAAAAAGGGCAAAGAATTTATTGCCATAATCAAAACTGTGATTATGTTAGATATGAAAAAACAGAAAAGGAATAATTGTTTTTGAAAGAAGTAAAAATAATTGGAGCGGGCCTTGCTGGCTCAGAGTGCGCTCTAAGCCTTGCCAAACACGGGGTGAAAGTCAAACTTTATGACATGAAGCCTCAAAAAATGTCGCCTGCTCACCACAACGAAAACTTTTGTGAACTTGTTTGCTCAAACACGATGAAAAGCACTTCGCTTGAATATGCAACAGGGCTTTTGAAAGAGGAACTTTCCATTTTGGATAGTGAAGTTTTGAAAAGTGCGAAAGAGTGCGCTGTTGATGCTGGAGATGCGCTTGCAGTTGATAGAGTGCTTTTTGCTGAAAGCGTAACGCAAAAACTCAAAGCAAACACAAACATTGAGATAATTCACGAAGAAGTCACAAAAATTGACGAAAATGAAATAACTGTGATTGCCACAGGGCCACTAACAAGTGATGACTTAGCAAAAGAAATCACAAGGCTAACTGGGCAGCAGTTATATTTTTATGATGCATTAGCTCCAATTGTGGACGCAGAAAGCATAGACAAATCGAAAACTTTTGTTGGAGATAGGTGGAACGATGACGGCGACAGTTACATCAACTGTCCACTAGATGAAAACGAATACAAGGCTTTTTATGAGGCCTTAGTTAGTGCAGAAAGGGTTAAACTAAAAGACTTTGAACAAGAAAAGAACTTTGAGGGGTGTTTGCCTGTTGAGGTTATGGCCCAAAGGGGATATGATGTTTTAAGGTTTGGACCAATGAAACCAGTTGGGTTCAAACAAGAAAAGATGCCATATGCTGTTTTGCAACTCAGAAAAGAAAATAATCTTGGCACAATGCTAAATTTGGTTGGATTTCAAACGAACCTCACATACAAAGAGCAAAAACGCGTGTTTTCGCTTGTTCCAGCTCTAAAGAACGCAAAGTTTTTGAGGTTTGGGGCAATGCATAGAAACAGTTTTATCAACGCACCAAAGTTTTTGAATTCGACTCAAAACCTCAAAAATCATCAAAACATTTTCATTGCGGGGCAATTAAGTGGTGTTGAAGGTTACACCGAAAGTGTTGCATCTGGTTTACTTTGTGCAATTTTTGTGCTACAATATATGCAAGAGATGCCAAAAGTTAACCTAAGCATCAACACTTGCTTGGGTGCACTTTCAAATTATCTCGTGAGTGCAAATGAAAATAATTTTCAGCCAATGCACATAAATTGGGGATTATTGGCGCCAATCATTGCTCCAAAAAACACAAAAAGGCAAGAAATGGCAAAAAGGGCATTAACAGAAATAAAGGAGTTTAAGAAAATATGGACAAACTAATTGGAACAACAATTGTTGCTGTGAAAAGAAACGGAAAAACAGTTATTGGTGGAGATAGCCAAGCAACAATGGGAAATATGATACTAAAAGATTCAGTTCTAAAAGTTAGAAAAATCTACAACGACAAAGTAATCGTTGGATTTGCTGGAACTGTTTCAGACGCTTTTGCAATGTTTAGAAGAATTGAAGGCAATTTGCAAAAGTTTTCTGGAAACCTGGAAAGGGCTGTTGTTGAAATTGCAAAAGAGTGGCAAAACGTTGACTCTCCAGTAAGGCGAGTTGAGGCAAGCATCCTTATTGCCAACAAAGATAAGCTTTATATGGTTATGGGAGACGGAAATGTTGTTGAACCAACAGAAGACTTCATTTCAATAGGATCTGGTTCAGTGTTTGCTTTGGGAGCAGCAAAAGCACTAATCGAAAACACTGATTTAGACGCAAGAACAATTGTTGAAAAGAGCCTTTTGATTGCCAGTCAATATTGCATCTACACAAATGACCACTTAAACATTGAGGAGGTGGAATAATGGAACAACTAACACCAAAAGAAATAGTTCATGAACTAGACAAATATATCATTGGTCAAGACAAAGCAAAAAGAGCAGTGGCTGTTGCTTTAAGAAACAGATATAGAAGATCAAAACTAAGCGAAGAGTTAAGGCAAGAAATCACACCAAAAAATATTTTGATGCAAGGCCCAACTGGAGTTGGTAAAACAGAAATTGCAAGAAGGCTTGCAAAACTTGTGAAAGCCCCATTTGTGAAAGTTGAAGCAACAAAATACACCGAAGTTGGTTATGTTGGCCGTGATGTTGAAAGCATGATAAGAGACTTGGTTGAAACAGCTGTTCACCTTGTTAAAGAAGAAAAGTTTGAACAAGTGAAAAACCAAGCAAATGAAATTGCAAACAAAAAAATCTGTGACATTTTATACTCAAAAAGCACTCTAGTTAAAAGTGAGGAGCCAGAAAACTACAAAGAAGTTTTGCTCCAAGAAATCAAAGACGGAAAGCATGATGATGAAGTTATTGAAATGGAGATGACAGAGGCTCCAAAATCAATCGAAATCATGGGGGCGGCACCAGATGCAAACTTAACAGAAATGTTCAGCGGATTTTTGCCAAAGAGAAAGAAATTAAGAAAAATCACTGTTAAAAGTGCAAGAAAGAACATTGCTTTAGAAGAAAGCAGCAAACTCATCGACATGGACACAGTTAACGAAGAAGGAATTGCAAGAGCCGAACAAGAGGGAATCATCTTTATTGATGAGATAGACAAAATTGCAATTTCTGGTGGAAAAGGCAACGGCCCAGATGTTTCAAGAGAGGGTGTTCAAAGAGACATTTTGCCTTTTGTTGAAGGCTGCACAGTTAGCACAAAATATGGAACAATTCGAACAGATTTCATTTTGTTCATTGCTGCTGGAGCGTTCCACATTGCTAAAGTTGAAGATCTGATTCCAGAACTTCAAGGAAGATTCCCAATCAGAGTGGAACTAAACAACCTAACAAAAGATGATTTCTTGAAAATTTTAACTCAACCAAAGAACGCAATAACAAAACAACACGCCGAACTTTTGAAAGTTGACAACATCAACCTAAGTTTCACAAAAGAAGCTTTGGAAGAGATTGCAAGAATTGCTGAACTTGAAAACGAAAGCAAAGAAAACATTGGTGCAAGAAGGCTCTACACAATTTTGGAAGCATTGTTGGAGGAAATAAGCTTTGAAGCAAGTGGGGAACACCCAATGACAGATGTTTCAATCACAAAAGAGTTTGTTATGAAAGTTTTGGCACCAACAATGAAGGAATATGATTTGTCTAAATATATTATTTAGGAGATAAAAATGTATCAAAAACCAAAAGGAACAAGGGATATTTTGCCAGGAACAAGCGAAAAATGGCAAAAAATGGAAAGTGTTGCAAGAGATTTTGCAAGGCGATTTGGTTACAGGGAAATTCGAACCCCAATATTTGAGGAAACAAGTTTGTTTTTACGCAGTGTTGGAGAAAGTTCAGATATTGTAAGCAAAGAAATGTACACCTTTAAAGACAAAGCAGACCGCAGTTTAACTCTTCGTCCAGAAGGAACTGCGGGTGTTGTTCGTGCTTTTGTGGAAAATGGGCTCACAAATCTTGGACTTCCACAAAAACTATTCTATATTGGAAACAATTTTAGATATGAAAACCCACAGGCGGGGAGATATAGAGAACACACACAATTTGGTGCAGAAAGTTTTGGAGTTGACACTCCAATTGGTGAACTTGAGGCAATCAACCTTGCTGTAACATACTTAAAAGAATTGGGCATAAAAGGTGCTGTTCTTCACATAAACTCAATTGGTTGCCCAACTTGCCGAAAAACTTTTAATGATGCTTTAAGAAAATTTGGGGCAGAAAATGAAAAAAGTTTTTGTGAAGATTGCCAAAGAAGAATGAAAACAAACCCAATGAGAATGCTTGATTGCAAAAACACAAATTGCCAAGAACTTTTGAAAAAGGCTCCAAAACTCAAAGACTATTTGTGTGAAGATTGCAAAACTCACTTCAAAACTGTGCAAACACTTCTAAAAGGTAGTGTTATTAACTTTGTTGTTGATGAAAACCTTGTTCGCGGATTTGATTATTACACAAAAACAGTTTTCGAATTTGTTTGTGAAAACATCGATGGAAAAGGCACAAAACTTTCCATTGGTGGTGGTGGAAGATATGATAACCTTGTTGAAGAATTTGGAGGTCCAAAAACAAGTTGTGTTGGGTTTGGGCTTGGGTTAGATAGGGTTATTATGCTTTTAGGGGAACAAAAAGAAGACCTGCCATCAGTTTATGTTCTAAATGTTGGTGGCGTTAGCCCAGAAATGACATACAGCATTGTTCAGGAATTAAGAAAAAATGGCATTAAAACTGTTATGAACGACAACAACAAAAGTTTTAAGGCTCAGTTTAAATTCGCCGAAAAGATTGATGCAACACACGTGTTAATTGTTGGAGATGAAGAACTTAAAAGTGGCGTCTTCACACTAAAGAATCAAAAAACCAACCAAGAACAAAAACTAAACCTTGCTGACATTTTGAAACAAATAAAAAAGGGAGAATAACAAAATGGAATTAAAACACATAAACCAAAATGATTTTGAAAAAGAGGTTGAAAAGAGCACAAGCCCAGTTATTGTTGATTTCTATGCAACATGGTGTGGTCCATGCAAAATGCTTTCTCCAATTTTGGAAGAAATTGCAGAAACCGAAAAAGATGTGAAGATTTTGAAAGTTGACATAGACGACAACATGGAACTTGCCCAAAAGTTTGGAATTATGAGCGTTCCAACACTAATGCTTTTCAAAGACGGTGAAGAATACGGCCGTGAAATTGGCCTAAAATCAAAACAAGATCTTGAGGAAATAATTGATGAACTTAAAGCCTAGAATTTGGGCTTTTTTTCATTTTTGTCGCTAAATTTTTTAAAAGCTATTGCAAAAAAGCGGTTATTGTGATAAACTATACATAGTTTAAGAGGTAAAAAAAGGAGCTATCAAATGAACAAAATATATTTAGATAATGCCAGCACAACTGCAATAAACAGTGAAGTTTTGACTGAGATGATGCCATACTTTAACTCTGTTTATGGAAACCCAAGTTCTCTTCACAGTTTTGGAAGAGATGCAAACAGTGCTGTTCAAACAGCAAGAGAAAGAATTGCAAAGGCAATTGGTTGTAAGCCTGGTGAAGTGTTCTTCACAAGTGGGGCAACAGAAAGCAACAACTGGGCTCTTCGTGGTTTGGCTTACGCAAATGCAAACAAAGGAAAGCACATCATCACC
>JAEETG010000119.1 GCA_016290255.1 Clostridia bacterium | reverse complement strand
GTTGATGCTTTGATTGCAAACGGAAAACGTGGAAAACCTGTTCAAGGAGCAATACAAAGAGAACTCAAATCTCTCACCGCAATGATTAGTGGAAAACAAGGACGTTTCCGTCAAAACCTTTTGGGTAAACGTGTTGACTACTCAGGTCGTTCAGTTATCGTTGTTGGACCTGAACTAAAACTATATCAATGTGGTGTTCCAAAAGAAATGGCTCTAGAACTCTTTAAGCCATTTGTTATGAGAAAACTTGTTGAACTAAACTTCACACAAAATGTGAAATCAGCAAAGAGAATGGTTGAACGTGAAAAGACTGAAGTTTGGGATATCTTGGAACACGTCATCAAAGATCACCCAGTAATCTTGGACCGTGCGCCAACACTTCACCGCTTAAGTTTGCAAGCATTTGAACCTGTTTTGGTTGATGGAAGAGCAATTGAACTTCACCCACTTGTTTGTTCAGGATTTAACGCTGACTTCGATGGTGACACAATGGCTATTCACGTTCCTCTAAGTTTGGAAGCAAGAACAGAAGCAAGAATGCTTATGCTTGCATCAAACAACATTCTAAAACCTGCAACAGGAAAACCTATCATCGAAGCTCACCACGACGTTGCTCTTGGAATATTCTATATGACAACAGTTCGTCATGGAATGCTTGGTGAAGACACAATTTATCGTGATGAAGATGAGGCAAGAATGGCTTATGCTGACGGAAAGCTTCACATTCAATCACCAATTTATGTGAAAAGAACAGCCGTTTTAAACGGTGAAACAATCACAGGAAAAGTTAAAACAACAATTGGAAAAATTTTGTTCAACGAATGTATTCCACAATGTTTGGGATATGTTGACAGAACAAGTCCAGCTGAAATTTTGAATTATGAAATCGACTTCCCTGTAACAAAGAGCAAGATGGAAGGCATCTTGGCAAAAACATTCAACCTTTTGGGAACAACAGAAACAGCAAAAATGGTTGATGCAGTTAAAGATATTGGATTTAAATATTCAACACTTGCAGGAATCACCATGAACGTGTTTGATATGGCAATTCCTCAAGAAAAATACGATATCATCAACAAATATAAAGAACTAACTCAACAAAACGAAAAGCTATATGGTCGTGGACTTATCACTCGTGATGAAAAAGTTAACAAGAACATTGAACTTTGGAACGAAGCAACAAGTAAGGTTAAGTCTTGCGTGGTAACAGACCTAGACGAGTTTAACCCACTAAAAGTTATTGTTGCATCAAAGGCTCGTGGTTCTGAAGACCAGATTAACCAGCTTTGTGGTGTGCGTGGAATTATTGCCAGCACATCAGGACAAAAAACTGATATTCCAGTTTTGTCATCATACCGTGAAGGACTAAGTTCACTTGAATACTTCATGTCTGCTCGTGGTGGTAGAAAAGGTCTTGCCGACACCGCTCTTAAAACTGCTGACGCAGGTTACCTAACTCGTAGGCTTGTTGATATTGCTCACGGAGTTGTTGTTGTTGAAGATGACTGTTTTGAAGCTTTGGGAGAATCTCCAAAGGGAATGAAAGTCACCGAAATCAAAGATGGTGATCAAGTTATTCAAAGTTTGGAAGAAAGAATTTCAGGTAGAGTTACAGTAGATAAAATTGTGAACCCAAAAACTGGCGAAGTTATTGTTGAGGCAAACTCAATGATTAAACCAAGCCAAGCAAAAGATATTATCGACGCTGGAATAAAAGAAGTTACAATCAGAACTCTTCTTACATGTAAGTGTAAAGATGGTGTTTGTGCAAAATGTTATGGAAGAAACCTTGTTTGCAACGATATGGTTGAGGTTGGAGACGCTGTTGGAATTGTTGCCGCTCAATCTATTGGTGAACCTGGAACACAGCTTACCATGAGAACAAAGCATACATCAGGTATTGCGGTTGCTGCCGACATCACACAAGGTCTTCCACGTGTTGAAGAACTATTCGAAGCAAGAAGACCAAACGAAGCAGCCATTGTTAGTGAAGTTGCTGGAAAAGTTACTGTTCGTGACGTTGACAAACGTAAGGAAGTTACCGTTAGAACAAAAGATGGAGATGTTTCATATCTTCTTCCTGCAAGGTCATACTGCCGTGTGAAAACAGGTGATGAAGTTGAGAGTGGAACACCTCTAACAGAAGGAAGCCTATATCCTCAAGACATCTTGAGAACAAGAGGACTTTCAGCAGTTCAAGAATACATCTTAACTGAAGTATTAAAAGTTTATAAGGCAGAAGGTGTTGACCTTGAGCCAAAACATGTTGAAATCATCATTCGCTGCATGTTAAGAAAAGTTAAGATTGAAAGTTCTGGAGAAACAGACATGATTCCAGGAGACACACTAGACATCAATGAATATGAAAAGCAAAACCTTGAAGCTGTTATGGAAGGAAAACAACCAGCAACAGCAAAGAGAATTTTGTTGGGTCTAACAAAATCAAGTTTGGCTGTAACATCATTCTTGTCTGCAGCATCATTCCAGGAATCATCTAGAGTTCTAACAGAAGCAGCAATGAAAGGAAAGGTTGACCACCTTGTTGGACTAAAAGAAAACGTTATCATTGGAAAACTTATTCCTGCTGGAACAGGACTTAAAAGATATAACTCAGTTGTTCCATCATCATATCAAGCAATAAAAGATGAAGCCGAAAAAGAACTTAAAAATGAATATGATTTCAGTTCTGCTGAAAAAGAATTGATGGAAGAACTTTAATAAAAAAAATATATCAATTTTTATGTTGATATATTTTTTTATTTTTTTGAAATTTTCATATTGACACGCAAATATTTCCATGTTATAATGCTTGCGAAAAATGGAAATGGGGGTGGGCTTATGAACAATATTTTAGCAAACATAAAAGAAAGGAATATGGATATCTCTTTAAATGATGTTAAATTTTTTATGGCGTATGATGGTAAGGGGAATTGTTTTATTGCTCCGGTTTTAATAAGTAAAGATTCAACAAAAGCCAAAGATTTGAGAACAAACCAAGTTTATAATATAAAAGAGGATAATGGTTCAAAAGATGTGGGTGGCTTGTTTTTGTCTGTGATGCAAAATTATGATAACAAAATGGGGAATAATTTTGCCACAAATAATTTTCTAAAAAATTATTATGCACAAGAAACTTACACATATGATCAGTTTTTTCGCAAGTTCTATAAAGACCCTTATATTGACACTTCCATAAATCCTCCTAGCAGATTTGATGGTTTTCCTACTAAATTTTTCAAGGAATATCACATTTCTTTAACAGAATATTTTATTACAAAAAGAAAAAATGTTGTTAAGCTTTGTGATTCAATTCAACACATAGAAGAAAAGATTATGAAGAAACAAAACAACCGCCAAAAACAAAAAAACAAAAGCGAGAACAACAGAGAATTCCAATAAACAAAAAAACTGCTAAATTTTAGCAGTTTTTTTATTTTATGTTTTGTAATGTGCATTATGTTGACAAAATATCATGATTGTTTTATATTTAATATGGAGGAATGAATAAGATGGTGTATGATGACAGAGAGCAAATGATGAAAAATATTATTGATGAAGGCAAAAAATATATATATCCAATAAGATATGTTGATTGGGAATATTTTGTGAAAAGTGAAGGAATTATTAGTGTGCTTGCCGCTCAAGCGATTGTTGATGTTTTAAAAAATATGAATCGGGGTAGTAGCTTGAAAAATATTGCTTTAAAAGTTGATAGTTGGGAAGATAAAGTTGGATGGTATAAAATAGTAACAAGGG